>NZ_JBOFLP010000205.1:0-10554 GCF_051657925.1 Chroococcidiopsis sp. | reverse complement strand
CTGGGTTTAAGTGGAGGTAGCAGTGGTTTTAGTTGTTCCCACTCAAAGGTGGTTAGATCTCTTCGACTCATCAGTAATTTTAGTTCTCGCGATCGCCAATATCTTAAAATATAACAAGTTTGAAAACACGCCCTAGTCCTTTAGGGTACTCGAAGGGTAATCGCCAAAGATGAAAAAGATTTAAGGTACTTCTCGGTACTAATACTTTCAACATATGAAGAATAGATTGTGCCATCTTAAACCTTATATTCATACTGTGCCACGAAATAAAGTTCAACTTATGGCTACGCATTTCGGCAATCAGTCGATCGCGTAAATGCTGCTGTTGCCTCAATTTCAACCAATATTTCTGGATAGCCAAGTGAGAAAACGCCGATTATAGTAAGAGATGGACGCGACTCTCCCAGATATTGCGCGAGAATCGGTGCGATATCCTCCATGAAGTCCCCAACTTCACCACGAATGTAGAGGCGAAGACTAAGCAGAGACTCTACCGAGCTTCCCGATGCCTCTAAGACGGTGGTTAAGTTAGCCAGTGCCGTCTTTAATTGCCCTTCGACGGTATGTGATGAAACTTGATGATTTGTGTGCCAGTCAACTTGTCCAGAAATGTAAACGGTAGACGATGCGGTGTCAATAACCGCTTGGGACATTCCGAACTGACTTCCATCATAAATCTGTGGCGGATTGATAAGTTGCTTTCTCATTGTGTCTAATCCCTCGGTATAAGTTTAACTACTTATCTGAAGTGTAATAAGTTCCAATACTTAATTTCTTTCAAATTCTTACGGCGCTTTATCAGATTCATATGATGAAACGAATCTGCTTTGGTGTCATGCCAGTGAGACGTTTAAACTGTTGAGTAAGGTGGCTTTGACTAGAGAAACCTACTTGCAGTGCAATGTTAGCGATCGCTAAATCGGTTTTTGCAAGCATCAGTTTTGCTCGTTCTACCCGCTGTCCAATCACATACCGATGAGGTGACATCCCTGTAGTACGTTTGAACAGACTGGCAAAGTAAGTAGGGCTGAAATCGATCTCCCCGGCAATTTGCACCAGTGATAAATCGCGATCGAGGTGAGTGTTGATATACTCAAGTACTTGTTGTAATTGAGTGGAAGTTAAGCTTCTGTTATTAAATGTAATTATTGTCATGATTAATAAATTGGTAATTATAAGTCTTCGAGCATGGGGTCAAACCGCATGAATCGTTGGAAAACTAACTACTTGCAGCGACAATGGCTGCCATTAATTGCGTAATATTCCAGCGATCGGTATACTGAATTCCATTGATAAACAAGGCTGGTGCAGCCGTTACCCCACTGTGTAATCCACTTTCGATATCTTCATTGATGCAAGCGACATGCACTTGTTTGGACAGATCTCGTAGAAATTGGGAGATGTCAAGTCCTAGATCGTTGGCATACTCCACAAGATAGCCGTTTCCCAACTCTTGCTGATGGACTAACAAAATGTCATGCATCTGCCAAAACTGACCTTGAGCGGCTGCCGCTTGTGCTGCTTGTGCCGCACGTTGAGCATGAGAATGAATCTGTGTCTGTGGAAAATGACGGAAAATGAAGCATAAATAGTCCTCTCCAAATGAAATACTAAGCTGTCGCCCAATGACTTTAATCAGCCTGTAAACGTCCGCACTCTTGGAACATTGATAGTCCCCATACATCACCAGCACCACGGTGGCACTCAGCTCACCTTGTATGCGATCCTGTATTGAAGTTGGAACGAATAACAAACTGCGATCTCGGTCTTGGCTCATTAGAATACCTCTAAGGGAAGAGATGGCGATCGCAAGCGATGCCTGCGGTGGGCTACGCCTACGCCATACAATCCTCTTTCTACGATCTATGTAAAGTAAATTTAGTGCTTACACAATCCAATATATAAAATTGACTCTTACTTGTCGTCCACTAAGAGTTGCAACTTTTACTCAGTAAAGCGATTGATGAATCAGTCCATCAATTGAAGGAAGGTTGACTCCAACTTTAGTTGGAATCCAAACTACTAAAGTTATGCCTACAAATTAACAATTCCACGTTTTACCGCCACAATGACAGCTTGAGTGCGATCGCTCACGCCTAATTTACTTAAAATACGATTAACGTGAGATTTGACCGTGCTTTCCCCAATAGTTAAGGTTGCTGCAATTTCCTGATTGCTCATCCCCTGAGCCATCAAACCAAGTACCTCTAGCTCTCGATCGCTCAGTTCTGGATTGCTCAGGCGCTGCACCAGTTTTGCCCCCACTTCTGGCGGAATATACTGCTGACCGCGATGAACTGTGCGAATCGCATTTAGAAGCTCGTTGGGTTTAGCATCCTTGAGCAGATAGCCTTGAGCGCCTGCGTGCAAACCGCTATAGATATCTTCATCACCATCATAAGTTGTTAGCACGATAATTCGAGCAGATTTAAATTCAGTACAAATTGCCGTAATAGCTTCAACTCCTCCGACTTGCGGCATTCGTAAATCCATCAGCGTGACATCTGGCTGGTATTCCCGAAAGCGATCGATCGCCTGCTGCCCATCTTCTGCTTGAGCGATCGCCGTCATTTCTGGATCTCGGTTAATAATGGTTGCCAATCCTTGTCTGACAATAGAATGATCGTCAGCGATCAAAACCCGAATTGTAGTCGATTGGTCGCTCATGATTCTCGTTCAAGGGTTGACAATAACAACAATTTCTGTTCCCTGCCCAGGTTGACTTGTAATTGACAATTGCGCTCCAATGCGCTCTGCCCGTTCGCTCATGCCCAACAATCCAAATCCGCCAATGGGTTGAAGACCTCCAACTCCAAAACCCCGTCCATTGTCTTGTACGCGCAAGCTGCACCGTGCATCGTCATACACTAATTTAATTCTAATTTCGCTGGCGCCAGCGTATTTAATTGCATTGGTCAGTGCTTCTTGTCCGATCCGAAGTAAGTTATTTTCCACCTCGGCGGGTAAAGGATAGGCTGTACCTTGAATTTTGTAAATCAGAGCAGTATTGGTAGCGGCTCTCATTTGGGCTACCAGGCGATGAAGCGCACTTGATAAATCGCCATCTTCTAATAATTGGGGACGAAGTGCTGTTACCGAGCGACGCGCCTCAGTTAGTCCGGTGCGGGCTAATTCCTCAATCGTGTCTAAATGCGCTTGAGTAGCTTCTGCATCATCTAGCACTTGAGTTGCCGCACCGACCTGGATCAGAATGCCTGTAAATGCTTGGGCTAGTGTATCGTGAATTTCGCGTGCCATGCGGTTGCGTTCCTCTAAAATTGAGGCTTCTTCGGCACGTTTGCGAGCCGTAATATCTCGCGCCAGCCAGATCGCCCGATCGTGCCGAATTGGTGCAATGCGAGCCGAAAACCAAGTTTTTCGTCCATTCAGAAACATACTGTACTCGACTGTGAGCATTTGTTGGGTTCTAAGCACCTGCTGAATGTAATCTAAGAATTCATCAGCTTGTTCTTTGGCAAAGATTTGATGCAGTGTTTTACCAATCTTAGCCTCGATTGGTTTATCTAACCGATCGGGATCTACTGTTTTGATTATTCGCCCTTGGGCAGTCAGTACACACATCGGGTCGGGAATTGCTTCAATTAAAATCTGTAGCTCTGTTTCTGAGGCTTGTAGAGCGTCTTCTGCTTGCTTGCGTTTAATTCCCAATGCTATCTCGCGAGCCGCAAACTTCAACGCCTCAAAGTTGGACATCGGAATCGGCTTTCGAGTAAACATCGCTATAACTCCAACAAGCTGCTCGTCTAGCAGTATGGGATAGCCCGCAAATGCCACCATGCCTTCTCGTTCTGCCCATTCTCGATCGATGGATGACTCATCAAACACATTGTTAGTCAACAGAGGACGGCGTTCATGAGCAATTCGTCCAATTTTGTGGCTACCTACGGAAACTCGACTGTAAGTGCCGTCAAGACGAGTATACATCCCCGCACTGGCTTGTAACTCCAAAATATTTTTGTCTTTATTTAGCGTCCAAATACGAGCAAATGCCGCATTAAAGTGCTTAACAACGGCTTCCGCACAGCGATGCAGCATCAAGGGCAAACGATCGCTTCGAGCAAGGGCACTGTTCACATCGGCGCGAAAAGCGGAAAGGATTGCCTGTTCCCGAAACCGAGCCTCGGACTGGCGCAACACCTCTTCTGCACGTTTGCGATCGCTAATGTCTGCGATCAGACCATAGTATCCTTTAACTTGACCATCGTCACTAAAATGGGGAATGTGGGTCGCACTGATATAATAGTTGCTCCCTTTTGGAATTTCTGCCTCGAAAGAGATTCTCTGCCCTCCCAGTAATCGCTTGATGTACGGCTCAGTAATCTGATAAGCCTCCTCACTCTGGATCTCACGAACAGATTTGCCTATAATCTCATCTCGACTCCGCTTGAACCAGACCTCATAAGCATGATTCACAAACCGATAGCGTCGATCTGCATCCACATAGCTGATATAGACAGGCAGAGCGTCGGTAATCAGTCGCAACTCTTGTTCTCGCTCGCGCAATGCGGCTTCTGCCGATACGCGATCGCTAATATCCGCAATCACCCCTTCCATGCATCCATCGGCTGCATTCAAACGAGAGGAGTAAAGTCCCCAAAACAATGTACCATCTCGTTTTCGCAACTGCACTTCAAAGTTTTGCAGTCCACTATCGCGCTTTAGTAATTCAATCGCTTGTTGGCGATCGCTGGAATTTACATAACAGTCTGTAGTCTGTTTCTTCCCAATCATCTCATCGGGTGAAGCATAGCCAAATAGATCCGCAAAGCGTTGATTGGCATCGATAATTAATCCATCCGAGAGGCGCGTGCGGAAGATCCCTACCTGTGAATTTTCAAAGATATTGCGAAACTTGGTTTCACTGCGCTGTAGAGCTGCCTCGGCTTGTTTGCGTCCTGTGATGTCATTGCCAACGGATAGAATTTCCAACACCTGTCCCTGTTCATCCAAAATTGCCTGATTTGACCAGGCAACCCAAACCCGTCTGCCGTCTCGACACAGGTTTTCATTCTCGACTTGCAGATAAGATTGCAGATAAGATTCAGGGTCGTGAAACAGGTTTTGGACAAATGGTTTGAGATTGCGCCCACAGCTATCGATTTCTGGAACGATCGTTTCGAGTAAGGTACGCCCTAAAATCTCGTGTGCCTCATAGCCAAAAAATTCCAGCCCGCAGTCATTCAAGTATTGAATCCGTCCTTGCATATCACAGCGAACGATGATTGAATTCGCAGTTTGTATCAGGTTTCGATAATCTGCTTCACTTCTCCGTAACGCTGCGGTTCGTTGGGCAACCTGTTGTTCTAAAGTTCGGTTGTAATCGGCTAGTAATTTCTCGGCTTGTTTGCGCTCGGTAATGTCTTGAAATGCGACAAGCGCATAAGCTACATTGCCCCGTTCGTCATAAACTGGCGTTCCCCATGCTTCAACTGGAATTGTGGTGTTGTTTTGGTGGATTTCTACATCATCAACTCTAGTACGTTCACCACTCAACGCCCGCACAATCGGCAGTTTCTCAGTTGGATATTTTCGCTCCGTTCCCGCCAGATAAGTTTGATAAACTTCTGCAAGTCGATCCGGTGTTAGGGAAGGATCGATACCCTTACCCAATAGCTGAGTAGCCTGCTGATTAAAGTAGTAGGGGCGACCTGCCGCATTCAATACTCCAATGCCCACCGGAACCGCTTCTAGAAATTGTTTCATTCTACTCTCGCTTTCACGTAGTTTTGAGTAGAGCTTGGCATTTTCAATAGCGATCGCCGCCTGGGTAGATAACAGATTCAGAACTTGCGATCGCTCGGATGTAAATGTTCCAGCCGCTAATTGATTTTCTAAATACAATACACCTACTAGCTTAGCTTGATTGAGTAGTGGCAAACAGAAAATAGATTTGGTTTGGTTGCGTTGAATGTATGACTCATTGATAAAAGCTCCTTCACCAATCGCATTGTTTAAAATGACAGTTTCATGGCTACGAATTACATAATTAATAATTGATTCAGGCAAGCGATCTATAATTGGAACGGATTGCAGCACTTGCGTAATATAGGCATTCTCACCATCACCATCATTTAGTTGACCAGTCGCTTCAACTACCCACTCTCCTGAGTTTTCTAGAATTAAATATCCGGTTTGTGCGCCAGCATTCTGAATTAAGATTTGCATTAAGGAACGTAGCAAATGCTCTAGTTCAATTTCACGAGCAATCGCTTGTGAAGCTTTCATTATCGCCGCTAAATCTAAAGCAATATCCGAGCGATTAGAGCTAGTTTCAGAAGTGGTAGATACTGACGTGAGCGTTACTTTAGACAACTGAGAAAAAAATTGCGGATAGCGATTTTCCAAATCTTTAACTTTAGCTTTTGCACCCCAGCGATCGTAGCAATAGTGCGCCTCTTTCATGTAGGTTTGGGCAATTTTTTTCCGACCTCGTGCTAAATAATGTTTAGCCGTCAATTCATAAGCTAATGCTTCTTCTTGGATAAACTCATTTTCAGAAGCACCCGATATAGCGCGTTCGTAAAACTCCTCAGCCTCAAGAAATTGCCCTAAGACTCGCGCTTTCTCTGCCTCGACCAGATGATATTTATGTAGATAATTCATTGGGGCATGTTCTGCCCATTTTTGCATCTTTTCTTGGTTGGTGCTAACACAACTTAGCATCGCTTCTTTTTGGGAGCTTGAAGCCTCAACCAATAAGCTCAAAAGCACCAGAGAATCGTAAAAATGGAATATAGGCACAGTTATCATTGCTGTTGCCTCTTCTAAATACTGCCTTGCTGACACAGCAGCTTGTGCAGCTTGCTGATATTCTCCAAATAGATAACACAGTATAAATTTGTATAAATAGAAATAGTGAATTCTAGTTCCGTCTCTAACTACAATAGCGTGCAATAGTGCTTGTTCTTCATCATATACACCACCAATTAAACGGCTGAGATTGTCAGACCTACCTAACAGATTAAGGATTGTCTGCCACAACATGGCAATCCAATGATAAGGGTTTTCCCGTCTGAGTTGTCTGACTGCTTTGGTGTAGGTTGCCGTTTTTTGCTCCAGTTGGGTGAGTGACTCACCGACAAAAAACGAGTGACAACATGCATTACATGCAACATAACTAGCAGATCCAAAGTCTCCGATTTCTACTGCGTTTTGATAAGCATCAACCAGAATTGGTATTGTTTTCCTAAGATGTACCTTCCAGTGCATGACGTGGGCACCAAATACCATTAATGCTCTAGCATTCTCTTTTTTGGTATTCAATCGTTCTGCCAAATTGAGAGCCAATTTGCCAAATTTATAACCGAGTTCAATGTCTTGAACAACTCCACATAGAACAAGTCCGTAGGTAGCATAACTCAGTGGGGACCAGGCAGCATTACCGTAGTCGATCGATAAATTTACCATTTTGCATACAATCAGTATCATCAGTGCTGGTGACCCCATAAATGCAGCACCCACGATATTCGCCAGGATATAAATTGCTGCTAGCGGTTTTGGTGCGGTCATCTTTGGTAAATTAATCAAGTCTTCGATTTCTCGTCCAGCTATTAGTGCAGCCGTTGACTCCAATCCTTTTTGAACGTCTAACTCACTTGGAGTTTCTATTAAGTTTATTTCCAGGAAATTTAATGCTTCCAGTCCAATCTTAAGTGCTGATTTCGGGTTGCCCTGTGACAAATATTTTTGAATTCTGCTATCGTAAACCTGCACTTTATCAAGCATTGACTTAGCGCGATCGAGTACCACTTCTACGAATTGTTCCATTTCATCAAAGCAGACATGAAGATACGCTGCTCCTGCTGCTTGGGAGTACAGCGCTAAGGTGAGGTCATATTCACTCTGCCAACTGTCTGTATTTAGGAGTTTAATCCCTGTATTGAAATACTTAAGAGCTGCTTCATAAGCCGTTGCTGCTTTGGCTTTCTGACCTGCGATTAAATTTAATTTAGCAATTTCAGTTCGTTTTACGCGATCGCAGACCAACTCGATCCCATGATTGAGATGATCGACAATTTCAAACAGTCGTTTCGATCGCTGCTGGAGTGAAGTTTTTTCGAGTAAATTGCGACCGATTTGGAGATGAACGACTTGTTTGTGCGACTCGTCAATTAAGGCATAAGCAGCTTGCTGTACGCGATCGTGCAAAAACTTATATTTTTGAACTAATAAATCTTCGTCCAATTCAGATAAAGGTTGAATTAATCCAGCATGTATTGCAGCTAGTAAATTCTGGAAAATTGCTTGAGGCGTTTTTTCACAAACGATCGCTAACGTTTCTAAATTAAAGTCAGCTCCAATACAAGCAGCTAAGCGGAGAATTTGCCGTGTTGCTTCTGGTAGTTTCTTCAGCTTGAGCAGCAGCAATTCCACCACATTATCAGTTATATTTCGGGCTTGAATTTGAGTAATATTCCACTGCCAGCTTAAGCGATCGACATCAAAAGTCAACAGATTTTCGCTCTTCAGCATCCGCAAAAATTCACCGACAAAGAAAGGATTGCCCTCGGTTTTACATAACACTAATTGGGCTAGGGAACGAACGGTATCAGGCTTACGATCTAGCGTCTTGGCAATCAATTGATTCAACGATTCCAACGTTAAGGGTGCTAAAGTAATCTCTTGAAGCACTGCCCCTTGTTTTCGCAATTTCTCTAGCGTCAATATCAATAGATGCGTTGAAGTTACTTCATTATCTCGATAGGCTCCAATCAAAAATAGATATTGGGTTTGCTCGTCGAGTAATAATAGCTCGATTAACTTTAGCGTGGCTGAGTCGATCCACTGTAGATCGTCTAAGAAGATGACCAGGGGATGCTTCTTTGAACAAAACACCCGCACAAACTTTTGAAATGTTAGATTGAAGCGATTCTGTGCCTCAGTTGCTCCAACTTCTGTTACGGGCGGCTGCTTGCCCACAATCAATTCTAATTCTGGGATCGCATCAATGATGATTTGTCCGTTGCTTCCTAATGCCGCAAGTAGGCAAGATCTCCACTGTTGCAACTGCTCGTCAGGTTCGCCCAGTAGTTGCTGCACCAATTTTTGCAGGGCATGAGCGAGCGCGCTGTAGGGAATATTGCGCCCAAATTGGTCAAACTTACCCCAGACAAAATAGCCGTGCTTTGCCGTGATGGGTTTGTAGAGTTCCTGCACCAATGCTGATTTGCCAATTCCTGCATAACCGGAAACCAGCATCATTTCGACGTTGAATTGTTGAGAATTTGCTTCATTTCCCCTTGCGGCTACTCTGTCAAACGCCGCTAATAATGCTTCAATCTCTCCTTCTCGCCCATACAGTTTTTGGGGAATTTGAAACTGCTCGGAAACATCTTGCAGACCTAATTGGAAGGAGTTAATTTGACCAATTTCTGTTAATTGCCCAGAGCAGCGTTCTAAATCCGCTTTGATCCCCCAAGCACTCCCATAGCGATCTGAGGCATTTTTCGCCATCAGTTTCAAAATTATGTCGGAAACGGGTTTGGGAATCTTTGAATTCAGTTCGTGCGGGGGAACGGGCTGTTTGGCAATATGGCAATGAACTAGTTCTAGGATGTCGCTGGTGGGAAACGGCAACTGTCCGGTCAAAAGTTCGTAAAATGTTGCACCTAGCGAGTAAAAATCGCTGCGGTAGTCGAGCATCCGGTTCATGCGTCCGGTTTGCTCCGGCGACAGATAAGCAAGGGTTCCTTCCAGAAGATGGAGACTTTTGAACGCTGGATTGGTGTGGCTGAAGCGGGTGGCAATCCCAAAATCAATCATTTTGACAACGCCAGTCTTTGGATTAAGGACGATGTTGCTAGGATTGATATCTTTATGAATGATATTAGCAGCATGAATTCTGCCTAGAATATCAGCAATGGCGATCGCTAGAGAAAGAAAATTCGATAAGGGCATGGGATAGAAGTCCGATTGCTGCTGCTGTAGGCGTTCTAAAGACTCTCCGCCAAAGTCTTCTAAAAGAATGACGAGCGTGCGCTGATAGTCCTGCTGGCTGTATGCCTTAACTACGCCTTCGATGTTGAGGGAACGAGTAATTTCATATTCCTGCCTGTAGCGAGTTAATTCCCCACCATTCGGATAATCTTGTTTGAGAACTTTAGCGACAACTGCACAATTCCCCTGCTCTCTAATACCTCGATACACAAGAGAAGCCGAACTTTCATAGATTTTGCTGTGAATGGCAACTCCAGGTAGGGTAATCATTAAACTCTGTCCCAATGAGTGTCATCAACTCTATTATTACAAGATATATCGTTTGCCAAACCGCAAGAGATTAAACAACTTAATAAATTTGCGATTGCGAAGCACTCCCTACGGGAGATCGCGATCTAAGATCGAATTCGATCGATCGCTCATAATATAGGTGACTGCCTTCGTCCACCAATCATAACTGGCGTAAAAGTAGCGAAGCTGATACCAGCCGCCATCTAACGCCCCAAAAGCTTGCCCCGATTAAATTTCATGTCTTTAAATCTCTTTAAGCAGCATCGAGTTGTAATCGTTCATTGAGATCCAAGCGAAAGGTTCCAT
>NZ_JBOFLP010000204.1:0-8498 GCF_051657925.1 Chroococcidiopsis sp. | reverse complement strand
AGTTGCTCTCGAATGCATCCCAGTGAAGTGATGACGATTGTCATTGCTTTTCATGGTTCTGGTTATCGCACATTTAAAGATTTTTACACCCAGCAAGTCCTACCAGGATGGCGCAAAGCCTTTCCTCGGCTAGTCAGTTATAGTCGGTTTATAGAGTTGATGCCGTGGTGTGTGATGACATTGTGCTGCTACTTGTACACTCGCACGGGCGAAATCACCGGAATTAATTTCATTGATTCAACACCAATTCAGGTTTGCCATCCCTGTCGGGCACGCGCTCACAAAGTGTTTGAGGGACATGTGGGATGGGGAAAAAATTCCGTCGGCTGGCATTATGGTTTCAAGTTGCATTTAGTCATTAACGACAAGGGAGAATTACTCGCCTTTAAGCTGACTGCTGCCAATGTGGATGACCGACAACCCGTTCCCGACCTGACCAAAAACCTGATAGGCAAGCTGTTTGGGGACAAGGGCTACATTTCACAACCTCTATTCGAGCAGCTCCAAGAGCGCGGTCTGCAATTAATTACTCGCTGCAAACGCAAGATGAAACCACGCTTAATGCCCTTGATTGACAAGATTCTACTGCGTAAGCGAGCTGTCATTGAGTCGGTGAATGACCAACTCAAGAATATTTGCCAAATTGAGCATAGCAGGCATCGTAGTGTACTTAACTTTCTGGTCAATTTACTGGCTGGATTAGTTGCTTACACCTATCAGGAGAAAAAACCGTCGCTGGACATTTACCCAAAAGAGCTACTTGCTCTACCTCCTGCCCTTTTTTAACTCGTCGAACTCACGTAGATTAAGAGATAATCCGATCGCAATCGGGCGATCGCAACTAAATAGAGGAAAAAATATGGTTTCTACATCCCCACTGCCGCTAGAAACTCCCTCTCCGGCTCATATTTGCCCCTACGACCAAGCTTGTAGCTATCTAGAACAGGCAGCAAAAGAATTAAGGTTAGACCAAAACCTACTCGTGATGCTGAGTCACCCGCGCAAAGTTATCACCGTATCAATTCCAGTTAAACTCGATAGCGGCGAAGTGCAAGTGTTAGCGGGGCATCGCGTACAGCATTGTGATATTTTAGGACCTTATAAAGGTGGAACTCGTTACCATCCGGCTGTAACCTTGCGAGAAGTTTCGGCATTGGCAATGTTGATGACATGGAAATGCGCTTTGCTCGGTATTCCCTACGGTGGAGCAAAAGGCGGAATTGCGATCGATCCTAGCCGCTATAGTGTGGGAGAACTAGAACGCATTACCAGGCGTTATACGAGCGAACTGATCAAGGATATTGGACCATCTGTAGATATTCCCGCCCCAGATATGGGGACTTCCGCACGGGAAATGGCGTGGATGATGGATACGTATTCTGTCAACGTCGGTCACGCCGTACCGGGAATCGTGACCGGAAAGCCGATTTCCATAGGTGGATCGCGGGGTCGGGAAATGGCAACGGGACGAGGTACGATGATTGCCGTACGAGAGGCACTTGCCGAACGGGGTAAGTCTTTGGCAGGAGCGCGAATTGCGATTCAAGGTTTTGGGAATGTTGGCGGTGCGGCGGCTTTGTTACTCCACCAAGCAGGGGCAAAAGTCATTGCTGTTTCTACTGGTGCTGGGGGAGTGTACGCCGAGAATGGTTTAGATGTTCCCGCACTTAAGAGTTTTGCGGCTCAAAATCACCGCAGTTTGAAGGGTTTTCCCAACGCTATGCCAATTAGTAACGCTCAGTTGCTAACTTTACCCTGCGACGTGCTGATTCCTGCTGCATTAGAAAATCAGATTACTGAGGATAATGCTAACCAAGTTCAAGCTGCGATCGTCGCAGAAGCAGCGAATGGACCGACAACCCTAGAAGCAGACCGCATATTAGAAGCGCGAGGAATAACAGTATTACCCGATATTCTGGCAAACGCTGGCGGAGTCGTGGTGAGTTATTTGGAATGGGTGCAAGGGCTTTCTTATGTATTTTGGGATGAGGAGCGCGTCAACCGAGAACTAGAACATTTGATGGTGCAAGCATATCAGCAAGTGTCTCAAAAATCTCGGCAGATGGAAATATCCTTAAGAGGGGCTGCTTATATGTTGGGTGTCGGTCGTGTCGCTCAAGCACTAAGCGATCGCGGTTTGTATCCATAATTTTTGATATATGTAGAGATGTAGAGACGTTTCATGACACGTCTCTACAAAGCAAACTCATCAAACTTAACTACATCTGAACCCGGGGATCGCGTGTCAAATCGATAGCTGCTAATCGTACCTGTTGCCGTATTGAAAATACTAAAAACTGTAATATCGTTGCTGGCAATATAAGGCTGTGGTTCGCCGTCTTCACCTACTAAAGGAGCAATTGTCGGTACTACAGGTTGCAACCCATTTGGATCGCCTAGCGCAATATAATCCTCATCATTGCCGGGTGGTACTTTTCGCCTTTTATTTTCCACAGCCGCACCGTAAGTGTTGCCAACATTCGATGTTTCTAAAAAGTGCGTGCCATTATTACTAATAAAACGATTCCACAGGTGAGAATGTCCGTAAAAAACTAATTGCACCCCAGCCGTCTCTAACAAAGGTACGACATCGCGAATGATGTAATCTGCTGCTCTAGGGTATTCGTAACGCACTGCTTTGAGGCTACCATCCGCAGCGCGATCGCGAATTTGTACCGGATCGGTATAAGCAGGAACGATATTATCTCCTAAAGAATGGGGCGGATGGTGAAACATGACAATTTTGTATTTCGCTTGTTGGAACTCCTGGCTTTTGAGTTCAGCTTCCAACCAGTTATATTGCGGACTACCTTTGGCAATTTCACCAAAAATGACTTGTCCGTAGCCCCACTTTTCAGGGCGATCTAAATCTTGTTGGCGTTCTTGGTACTTTCCTCTTACATCTGGAGTGTGATTGTAAGACCGCCACATATTTGTCACGTACAGTACTACTAACCGCACATCACCAAAGGTAATGGCGTAATATGTCTTTCCGCCTAGACTCGTTTCGGGAAGCGTGAAAATTTCTTCGTATGTATTCGTATTAAAGGAACGATCCTTCAACCATTGTTCTGTTTGAGTTTCGGTTTGTTCGGAATCAAGTTTTTTAGCGATCGCACGCGGGATAGAATTCTCGAATTCTTCCCCTAAACTATCGCCACTACCATATCTACCCATTACCTCATGATTGCCGATCGCGGGAAATATGGGAGCATTTTGAGCGATCGCCCCACCGCGATACACTGTTTTAGCAATCTCGTATTTTGCCCTTCCTTGCAAGCAGGGAAAAAACGCGCCGCCACGCCGATCGTCAAACCATTCGGAAGCGCGATCGGGAATATTAATTAAGTCTCCAGCAAAGAAAACCCCATCTACTCTCCCTACCGTCTCTACCACTTTTTGCAAGTTTGCTGCTGTCATCGGTTTGAGTTGATGATCCGAGGTGAGTAAAATTTTGAGTGGCGTTCCAGATTCAGGCAGGGAAGCAAGGGTATATTCACCGCTACTGACTGTCGTGCCATCTTCACGCACGCTAGACACGCGATAGGGGACGCGCACCCCAGCACTTAACCCCGTCACTTTTGCTTCGTGTCGCCAGATATCTCGCAGTTTGATGTTTTGGTATTGTCCGGTTTCAGCTTGTGCGCCGACATGGGACTCTCGATCTTCTCGCGTGCGGCTGAGTTTAACTGTAGAGGCGATCGCAGTTTGTTTCAGTCCTGCACCATAAGTAACTGCGTGCTGACTACCTGCAAATTCTGTAAACCACACTACCTGTACAGAGTTGGCTGTTGGTAGTTGTAAAAATGGCTCTGTCAGTAACTGGGTTGGTGCAGGTTGCATCATTGGCTCTCTGTTGAGTAGCACTCCTAGCAGCGTCAGCATCAAGATTAGCAAAAAACCAATAATGGCGAAGATGGCAAGACGAAGCGCTTTCGGTAGCGCATTCCACCCGACTCTCAACTCTTCTAGCCTTGACCGAGTAGAAAACATCATTTCTTTAAAGTATAGTGGTGCATCTTCATCATTTCTTGATGACAGCAAGATAGACTAAGTTTTACACTTTATATAGAGTAAACAACAAAGAGTTTACTTGACACCAAACCAAATATCTCTAGCTCTAATACTATACTTAAGTAATTATCATTAAGCATAAACCCGTAGGTAACTTAAATTACCTACGGGTTTTATAGTTTGTTGTCATTGGTCATTGGTCATTGGTCATTGGTCATTGGTCATTTGTGAGTAGTGAGTCACTTTTGACTTACAACTTACAACTTACGACTTACGACTTACTAAGGTCAACGGTCATTTGTCAGAGTGCAGTTAGAGTGTAGTTAGGTAGTAAAGTAAGCAATGCTCGCCCATGCTCAGACACACACTTTTGATAAAAGATTTCTCCATTAAATTTAAATTGGAAACATACTGAAATTCACGAATTAGGATTAAGCATTTATCTAGAAAATAAATTATTTTCTTAAATTTATCTTCAGTACAATCTAGCGATCGGTCGATCGCTCAACGCTAACGCTAAATCAACACTCCTAGAAACTATACATAACTTATCAGAGTTGACTTGATAGCTGTCTTTGGCAATTCACAAATGACCAATGACAAATGACGAATAACAAATTCTGTATCAAAAACTACTGCAAGTAAGCACTCAGGTAATTGTTAAAATTAGTTACCAATAGCAGCGAGCTTTCAAGAAATCTTGCTGTCCTAACTTCTCTCATCTATATTTCAATCTACAGGAGTGTTTCGCGTGAATGCAGCCGAGCAAGCGATTAATCTAGAGTTTACAAGTAAGATTGCTACGGTGGTGAATTTACTCAAAGCAGAGTTTCCTGAAATTAGAGCCGATCTCAAACCTTGGACGAACGATCCAGAAACACTAGAGTTAGTCGATCCTGACTCGATCGATATTGGCTTTCATTTTCCTGGTTGGAGTAAATCGTTTCAGAGTCGCAGTATCCTAATTCAAATTCGGTTTTATCAAGATCCCATCAGCGATGTCCGGCGTTGCATCGGCGTGGAGGCTGCTGGGTTCGATCATCGTGGCAAACAGTGGCAATTTTCTACTGTTGAGGAATGGCGTTGTGAAGGCGAAACAAAACCCAAACCAGAATCCAGCGACAAGTTAAAGCAGATTTGCCGCAAGATCATGGAAGTGTTTAATAGTCAAGGGAGCAGGGAGCAGGGAGCAGGGAGCAGCGACTAGCTATCAGTTGTCAGTTATCAGTGGTGCGTGGTGCGTGACTTCTTTGCCTCAGAAGCGCAGCCACAATCGGCAGCATATACTGTCTGATATGTCGTATCGCGTTTGCCAAATAGAGTGTAGCGGTTGTCGCGGATTTGTTCGTAAGTGCGATCGCCCATCCATTTTAAGCCAGGTAGAGAACGATAAGCATTGACAAATATTTCACCCATCGGTAATAGTCTTCCAATTTCTTCAGCGGCAGCTGTACCTTGCCAACGACGATTGGGAGTATTAGCATCAATTAAAATCATCCCTAGTTCGCAATCTTGAGATGTAATCCCCCACTGTTGCAAGGCAGTTTCATCTTGCATGGATATATAGCGAAATTTTTGTCCTTGGTCTAGTTTTTCTAATAATTGAACCAGAGTAGTACAAAGATTGCAATTGCCATCAAAGATAACGATATATTGGTTCATTGGCGTGGTAATGGGTAATGGGAAGTTGTAAGTCGTAAGTCGTAAGTCGTAAGTTGGAATTAGCTGATAACTGATAACTGATAACTGAATTAGATCCGAAAAACAGGTTGGTCGGGATGAGCAGGATTGGGAATTAAACGCTGATTTTTACAGTCTACTAGTAAATCTAATGTTTCTAATACAGTTTGACCAATTAAGACTTCATCCCCAGTTACTAACACTGCTTCGGTTGTTTCTCGCCCCATAATTTCGATAATTACAGGTTCAGTAAGTCCTACCATTTCCTCTCTACCATCAGCATATTTAGCAAGCTGCTGAGCGCGAACTTTTAAGCCCAGTTCTTGTACTATAGCTTGAGATACGACTGTACGAACTGCACCAGTGTCTACTAGTGCTTCAGTTTCACACACGCGCAACTGATTTGGATTAAGTAATCCTCGATTAACTAAGATTTCATCAACAGCATTCGTAAGCTTAACTGGTACTCGGACTGCTCCCATATGTTCGCTAACTGCAACATCAATTCGATTGAAACTTACCATAATTCAATTGCCTCTCTCATAAAGACTTTACTTTTTTAGGATTTTATGGTAGACCTGGCAAAATATATTAGGCAGACAATTTAGATGAAAAACAAGGTATAAATTAAGTAATTTGCATGAGTCTGCGCTGTTCGATTTTAGTGGCGGAAATAACTAAATAGGTACTCTTAAGAGTTTGAAAACTATATAGAAAACTCAGAAACACAGTGTACGGGCTGGTCATAGTGTCCTCACAGCAAGCAGGGAAACGACATGAGCCAAGAAATCCTGGGAATTCACCATGTGACTGCGATCGCCTCAGACCCACAGAAAAATCTCAACTTCTACGCTGGTTTTTTGGGGCTGCGTCTAGTCAAAGTTACCGTCAATTTCGACGATCCTGAAACATACCATTTCTATTACGGCGATGAATTAGGACGACCTGGTACGATTATGACGTTTTTCGTCTGGTCTGATGCGCCTAAAGGTCGCCAAGGAACGGGACAAGCGACGATCGTATCCTTTGCCATTCCCCAAGCATCGTTAGGTTATTGGATCGAACGTTGTATTAAATATGGCATCCGCTATGAAAGACCTGAAGAACGGTTTGGCGAGTCTGTCTTGAGTTTTAAAGACCCAGATGGATTGATGTTAGAACTAGTAGCTACAGCCAATCCTCAAACTTCATCTCCTTGGTCTACTAGCGGTATTCCAGCAGAACATGCGATCCGTGGAATTCATACAGTCATGCTATGTGAGGATGGCTACGAACTGACAGCAAAGTTACTGACAGAAACGATGGGGTGGAATTTTCAGCAACAAGAAGGGAACATATTTCGCTACCAAATTGGGGCAGGAGGATCGGGAAAAATTGTCGATGTCAGGTGTGCGCCAGATTTTTGGAAAGGTGCGGTAGCAGTGGGGACAGTCCATCATGTAGCGTGGCGGACTCGTAACGATGAGGAACAAGCAGCTTGGAGAAGTGCGATCGCTAATTTAGGATTTAACGTTACCCCAGTCTTGGATCGTCAATATTTCCACTCAATTTACTTTCAAGAACCAGGGGGAATTATTTTTGAATTAGCTACAGATGCCCCAGGTTTTACCGTTGATGAAGCAGCAGCAGAACTGGGAACTCACCTAATGCTACCTCCTTGGTTGGAAAAGAAGCGGCAGCGAATCGAAGCAATTTTGCCATCACTATATCTACCCCAGACAGGTACTTCTCCGATTAGTAGCAGCGACCGCCCTCAAACCCAACTCGGATTTACTCACCGTTTTATCCCTGCTGCCGAGCCAAATATACCTTACACCTTGCTACTGCTACATGGAACAGGAGGCGATGAAACCGATTTACTTTGGCTGGGGGAAGAATTAATCCCAGATGCAGGAATACTCAGCCCACGCGGTCAAGTTTTAGAAAATGGAATGCCGCGATTTTTCCGGCGCTTGGCTGAAGGAGTATTCGATCCAGAAGACTTAAAATTCCGCACCCACGAACTTGCTAACTTTGTTGCCACTGCTGCTGACAGCTACGGATTTGAACCAGATCGAGTTGTTGCTGTAGGCTATTCCAATGGAGCAAATATCGCTGTCAGTATGTTGTTACTCCGTCCATATACCTTGAGTGCAGCAGTATTATTTCGTCCGATGGTTCCCCTCGAACCGTCACAACTACCTAGTCTTGCTGGTATCTCCATTTTTATTGCAGCCGGACGCAACGATTCCATTGTCAGTTCAGAAGAAACAGAACGATTAGTCAAAATATTGCAAACCGCTGGTGCTGAGGTAACCCTCACTTGGCATCCTGGCGGACACGCCTTGAGTGGAGAAGACGTGCAAGCAGCTAAGCAATGGCTGTTGACAGTTATCAGTTGACAATTATCAGTAAAGAGTGGTGCGTGGTGCGTGAAAAGACCTCTTGCCAACTACCAACTACCAACTACCAACTACCAACTACCTAACTACCTAACTACTAATCATGACAACCAAGCCTGTCATTTTAACAGTTGACGACGATCCAGAAGTTTTGCAAGCGGTGGCGCGGGACTTGCGACGAGAATATGGCGATCGCTTCCGCGTTTTACGGGCGGAATCTGGGGCAGTTGCTTTAGAGGCGCTGCAACAGCTAAAACTGCGAAACGAGCCTGTAGCATTGTTTTTAGTAGACCAAAGAATGCCGCAAATGTCTGGGGTAGAGTTTTTGGAACAGGCTTTACAGATGTTTCCAGAGACGAAAAAGGCATTACTCACGGCGTATGCAGATACGGACGCAGCGATCCGCGCTATCAATACCACGCG
>NZ_JBOFLP010000203.1:0-7441 GCF_051657925.1 Chroococcidiopsis sp. | reverse complement strand
GCACCGTCGCGATTGCCATAATGAGGCAGCGATATTGCTTGTTGGCTGTCTAATTTCCAGTCTAAAACGGCAATTAATGCTTGCGCGACGTAGTTGATAATTCGAGCGCCGCCAGCCGAACCAACCGCCATCACAAGCTTACCCTGGCGATCGAATACCATAGTGGGAGCCATCGAACTTCTAGGGCGCTTTCTCGGTTCTACCCGATTGGCGATCGCTTTTCCATCGGGTGTTGTGGGTGAAAAAGAGAAATCTGTGAGTTGATTGTTGAGTAAAAAGCCCCGTACCATCAATCTAGAGCCAAAAGTGTCTTCAATACTGGTGGTCATAGAGACTGAGTTGCCATTGCGATCGATAATTGTTGTGTGGCTGGTTGAGGGAAATTCGATCGCATTATCTTGTCCCCAGACTAACTTTTGCTTCGATCGCAATTCGCCTGGTTCGGCATCGGTTAAGGCGCGTTGAGGATTAATGAGCTTGGCGCGATTATTTAAATATTCAGGATCGATCAGTTCATTGACTGGTACGGGAACGAAATCAGCATCAGCCATATATAATCCTCGGTCGGCATAAGCTAGCCGTCCTGCTTCGGCAAATAAATGAACTGCTTGGGTTGATTCTGGTTTGAGGGTGGATAATTGGAAGTTTTCCAGCATACCGAGAATTTGCAACACGGTTAAACCACCAGAACTAGGTGGTCCCATACTGCATATTTTGTAAACTCGGTAAACTCCACATACAGGCGATCGCTCTTTTGCCTGGTATGTGGCTAAATCGTCAGTTGTTAAGTCGCCTGCTACGGTAGCTTTTTGGACTGTATTCGCAATGTCTCTGGCAATTTCACCCCGATAAAAGGCATCAGCACCAAAATTAGCAATCCGGCTCAATACCTCAGCATAAGGACGATTGACGAGAATTGTCCCCACAGGTTTAGGCGTGCCATTCGCTTGATAGAAATAGCTGCGAGCTGGTTCTAGGCTTGGTAAATACTTTTCTTTACTGAGGCGATCGTACAATAGAGGCGAGATTGGAAAGCCTTGCTGCGCCAGTTGAATTGCGGGTTGAAATAGTTCTCGCCAAGGCAACTTACCATGTGCCTTGTGTACCATTTCCAGCATCCTAACTACTCCAGGTACGCCGACAGACTTTCCACCTACAACCGCATCGTAAAATTGGAGTGGCTTGCCATCTGTATTCAGAAAACGATCCGGTCGAGCAGCCGCTGGAGCCGTTTCGCGACCGTCATAAGTGCGAACTTGTTTGCGTTTGGCATCATAATAAGTCAAAAAAGCCCCGCCACCGATTCCAGAATACTGCGGCTCAACTAAACCCAGTACCATTTGAATGGCGATCGCTGCATCAACAGCACTACCTCCCCGCTGCAGAATCTCACTACCTGCTGCCGCTGCTAACGGGTGAGCTGCCACTGCCATATACTTTTGAGTGCGTACAGCTTTGCGAACCGCGCGATCGTTGCTAATTACTGGTGCAACTCGCTCTTGTCCTACAGTTGGAGATACGATGGTACTGAAGACAAGGGCTAGTAAACCAAAGTAGAGGCAAAATCTATTTGCGTTCATTAGTGTAATTCTACTTCTCGTTAGCAGAATACCACTCTACGAGGATCGCTCAAGCAATATCGGGAGGAATTTGATTGAAAGGACTAGCAGGAGTCGATCGCGATTGCATTTGCAGCTTTATTAACTTCTGCAATTCTCCCCGTTGAATCTCCGTTCCCCGATTTAGCTCTCCTGGGGTATCGAAGAAAATGATACTGTCTACCGTTTCAAGAGCAAAAAGCTGAAATAATATGTGAGTGACGGGTAAGGGTGAAGCAACAATTTCCGGGTCTTGTTCCGAGACTGCTACAGCTGAAACATCTGCAAGTGTGGGGAAAGCATAGATAACACGCTTGGTCACTTTTGGGTTAGCGCGATCGCTTAACGTAGTGACTACCCAGTCTTGATTTAAGTTTTGCAAAATATAGTATTCTAAATGGCGCAGCCTGCCAGCAAGCAGTACTAATACGGGAGCGACAGCAGCAACAACTTGCGGAGTCACGCCATCTTGAGGCGCTTCGTCAATCAGGACTTTAATTTGTCGGTCTAAATCCATATGACACAAAAGCTGCTACTATCACCCTGAGTTTACCCCATTTAGGGAGCAGGGAGCAGGGAGCAGGGAGCAGGGAAAAAAATATGGTTTCTGACTTGTGACTTGCGATCGCAAATGGGGGATGCATCGATCGCATCCCCCACTTTAACTAAACTTAATTAGCTAGCACTTATTGGTAGTACTTCAGTTCTGCTTCCAATTGGGAAGTCAAGCGATCGTCGCCCTTGGCTCTGGCAGCTTGCAAGCGCCGTTCTAAGCTTTCCAAAATATTCGAGCGATGAACTCTTGCTACCTCTTTGTAGCTTGGCTTTCTACTTGCATTCATGAGATTATTTGCTCCTTGCTTCGATCTTTTTCTAGCCTTCAGTACCTACTTCTGATGCTGTGCGTTGTAGCATGGACTGCTGGCGGTTGTGTTGCTTCTGACGATTCAAACTCATTAACAATCTTGCTTGCGCAGAAACAGACACGCGATCGGAGTTAGATTGAATACCAATATTGTTAGATTTCATATTCGCCTCTTTCTTGTTGTTGTGTTACGAATGAGGCGCGTTCCTTCGAGAGTTTTTCTCTACTTCCGTCCCTCCACTGGAGAGATGAACGATTTATCCTTTACATTCATTACAATATCAGCCATTTTTCTCATTTGAGTCTATCTGAGGACGGAATGATGCATAAATCTAAATAAGTTAATGTACCTTAAACTACCAAACATGAATTTTGGCTAATTCATTTAGATAGCAGAAGCAGAGGGCAGAGGGCAGAAGGCGGAAGGAAAAACCTTGCGTTTCAAAGGTGAGAGTTGACTTTGAGGTCTGAACCTTCTCGCGCTTTGCTATAAAATTTGTCAGGGTAAGTTGATGAAAAACCAGAGATATTTGAATTTTTAAATTCTGTTTCGTGTCTCCTATTTTCTGTTTCGTGTCTCCTTTTACTGTGACAAGTTATACTAAGTATGGCTTTCATCCTCAGCAACCTATGGATGGTGAAACAGCATTGGCATGGGTGGATAATCTCATATTGACCAAAACTGGCGAAGGGTTAAATTCTCTACAAAAACATATTCTTCAGCAGGTTTGGCAGGGACGCAAATATCCTGAAATTGCAGCCTACTGCGGCTATACAGAAGGACACGTTAAAGATGTTGGTTCTCATCTGTGGCGCGTACTGTCTCAAACTTTGGGAGAGAAGATTAATAAAATTAACTGTCGTGCTGTTTTAGAACGATATCTGCATACATCAAAAGATAAAGGAAATCTGTCAATTTCAGCCCCCCTAGTGAAGGGAGGTTGGGGGGATCTGCACGCCAAGCCAAATTTCGTCGGCAGAACCGAAGCGATCGCGCACCTCGATCGCCTGGTAAGTTTGGATAGTAAGGCGATCGTCATTCAGGGTGAAGGCGGATTGGGAAAAACAACCCTAGCACAGCAATACTTGCAAACTCAAAATTTTGAAGTGGTGCTAGAACTGCTAGTAGCAAAGGAAACGCAGAACTTGACTTCTGCTGAACGAGTTGTAGAAGAGTGGTTGAAACAAGACTTACAAGAGGAACCAGGTTTAGAATTTGGCGTAACTTTAGATAGACTCAAACGCCATTTACAAATGCGACGGATAGGGGTGTTAATCGATAACTTAGAACCTGCATTAGATCGCCAAGGACGTTTAATCGCGTCTCATCGTAGCTATGTGGAGTTATTTCGCATTTTAACTGACTCGAAAGTACAATCCGTCACTTTGATTACAAGTCGCGATCGCCTGTGCGAACCAAGTTTAAATGTAGAACACTACCGTTTACCTGGTTTAGATCTTCAGGCATGGCAAGAATATTACAGTTACCGTCAAATTGCGATTGACTTACCAACAATCCAACAGATGCATCAAGCCTATGGTGGTAACGCTAAAGTTATGGGAATTCTTTGCGGTACAATTCAAGCAGATTTTGCAGGTGATGCGATCGCGTATTGGCAAGAAAACCATGCCGATCCCTTGGCTGTCACCGATTTGAAAAATTTAATTGCCAGTCAATTTCACCGCTTGCAAACACTCGATCTGCCAGCCTACCGCTTATTGTGTCGCCTGGGATGTTATCGCTACCAAGATGTGGCAAAGATTCCTACCCAAGGAATTTTAAATTTATTGTGGGACGTACCACCTCAACAGCAACGACAAATTATTACAGCTTTACGCGATCGCTGTTTAGTTGAATTTCAACAGGGGAAATACTGGCTGCATCCAGCAATTCGTGCTGAGGCGATCGCGAGGTTACGTGCTAGCGATGAATGGATAGTTGTGAATTGTAAAGCCGCAGAATTTTGGACGGATAGCGTAGTAACAATTGACACCATACAAGATGCTTTACAAGCTCTGGAAGCATACTATCACTATGTCGAAATTAACGATTTTGAATTAGCAGCTAGAGTTATTCTTAAAAGTAGAAATAATCAATGGGGACAGTTTTTGCTTCTGGGTGGAACGTTGTATAGAATGGGTTTAATTCAACCCGTTTTGGGGGCGATAACTCAAATTCTCCAAAATGTACAATCCACTCTTTGTTTGGGAGAATTATATAATATTTTAGGAGATTTATATTGGACTGCTGGTAAAATTCACGCAGCGATAGAATGTCAAGAGAAAACCATCAATCTAGCAACTCAATCATTGAAACCTTTAGAGTTTAGTCAAGGCGATCGCTACAAATTATATTACTTAAAAATGCTAGAGGTAGATTCCTTACTCAGTATGGGATTGTACAATATAGATTTGTGGGAATTAGAGACAGCAGCCGAATTATTTCAGCAAGTCATAGATCTAGCTCAAAATACAACTCATCATCGCTGGGCAGAAAAAGCTAGCGTATGTTTAGCTTTAGTCAATTCTTATTTAGGTGTGCATCAAACAGCGTATAACCTAGCCGAACCGATTTATGACTCGATTATGTCTGAGTTAAATAAACAAAGTGGAAGCTTTGCTTATTTTGTTCAAATCCTCGGTCAAACTTATGTCAATTTAGGTAATAGACAAAAAGCGCAAGAGATGTTTTTTCTTTCCTTAGCTGATGCCGAAAAAAGCCATTATCTACAAATTAAAGCAAAAACACTAAACGGACTTGCAGAGAGCGATCGCCAGCAATCTTTATTTAAATCAGCTCTAAATAAACATGTAGAAGCAATCGAAATTTTAGAGCAAATTGGTGCGAAATGCGATCTAGCCGAGGCTTATTTTCAGTTAGGTTCAACTTATAAAAGTATGAAAGAGTTTGAACATGGGAAGCAAAATTTAGAGCGATCGCTTCAGCTATTTACTCAGATGAATGCACCAAGACAAGTAGAAAAAGTATTGCGATCGCAAATTGGCGAATAGAATTCGCGACTACACAAAAGAAAGCCGCCTGCGCGGGTTTTGGATCTGTGCATAATACGATTCATAGCCCCCCTTTTTAAGAGGGGCTGGGGGATCTTCCGTGGTGCAGTGTTAACAAAATGCTATCAGTCGATCTGAGCCTATACACTCACACATCGTTCAGCTTCACGCGCTGCAACAACCAGTACCAAACAAAGAGCCGATATAGCTTTTTGCCACTCTTGCCTAACCTGCAAATCTTCCACACCTTCAAACATTCCTACCAGAGAAGGAACAGAACGTTCCATCGCCAAACGCGGAACCGGACGATGAAGTTCTACTAAGCGCGTGAGGCTTTCTTGATTATTGACAAAACCAATGACCCATTGTGTTGTATGCTCTGGACTATCGGGAACGCGCTTCACACCCAACTCTGTTTGCAACCAGTGATAAAAAGGAGGTAATCGCTCGGCTAAAACGCTACCAGCGATCGGTAAAGTTTGCTTTAGTAACGAAACATCTAAGCTATTTAACTGTTGTTGTAGTTCGGGAGAATTTAGACATTCAGTAAGAGACTGGGAGAGTAAAGCTTCTAAACGGGTGAGGGGCAGAGCTAAGTGTTGGGCAAATGTTTCTAAAGTAGGCTGCATCATTTCAAATCTAAAAGACAACTAAAACTTCTTGAGATGAGGTAGGATTTCTATGTCTTCCTCTCAACTCATCACGTTACCAATTTGCCAGAAATACATGATGTTGTCTTTGAGGTAGCTCATAGAGAGACCAGTGACCAGTTATCAGTTACTCCCAACTCCCGACTCCCGACTCCCGACTTCAGAAGAAACTTGCACTAAAAGCGATCTCAATCAGAGAATAAGAAAAGCAACAAGCACGAGGAGACTTCGGTGAGTCAGGGATTCGATTACGATTTAGTAATTATTGGCGCTGGGGTAGGCGGACATGGAGCTGCCTTACACGCCGTCAGTTGTGGCTTAAAGACAGCCATTATTGAAGCAGCTGACATGGGCGGAACCTGTGTCAATCGCGGTTGCATTCCCTCTAAAGCACTGTTGGCAGCATCGGGACGAGTGCGGGAATTGCGCGATGCACACCATTTGAAAGCATTGGGTATTCAGGTAGAAAATGTTGGGTTCGACCGTCAGGCGATCGCCAATCATGCATTAAATTTGGTCAGTAAGCTGCAAGGTGACTTGACAAATAGCCTCAAACGTGTGGGAGTTGACACGATTCGCGGTAGGGGAAAAGTTGCGGGACAGCAGAAAGTCACGGTGACTAGCGATAGCGGCGACAAAACGATTACTGCTAAAGATATTATTCTCGCTCCTGGTTCCGTGCCTTTCGTACCCCCAGGAATTGAAATTGATGGCAAAACTGTATTTACCAGCGACCAAGCCGTTAAGTTAGAATCCTTACCTCAGTGGGTAGCAATTATTGGTAGCGGCTACATCGGCTTAGAATTCTCCGATGTTTACTCGGCTTTAGGCTGCGAAATTACCATGATTGAAGCCCTAGACCAATTAATGCCAGGGTTCGATCGCGATATTGCTAAAATTGCCGAACGAGTTTTAATTACTCCCCGCGACATTGAAACTTATGTAGGCATTTACGCCAAGAAAGTTATCCCTGGCTCCCCAGTTGTCATCGAACTGGCGAATTTTAAAACGAAAGAATATGTCGATACGCTGGAAGTAGACGGCTGCTTAGTTGCCACCGGACGCATTCCCGCCACAAAGGATTTGGGTTTAGAATCTGTAGGCGCGGAACTCGATCGCCGTGGTTATATTCCCGTCAATGACAGCATGGCTGTATTATCTGGCGGCGAATCCGTACCTCACTTGTGGGCAATTGGAGACGCGACAGGGAAAATGATGTTAGCTCATGCAGCATCCGCTCAAGGAATTGTTGCAGTCGAAAATATTTGCGATCGCCAGCGTCAAATTGATTATCGCAGCATTCCCGCCGCTGCCTT
>NZ_JBOFLP010000202.1:0-36133 GCF_051657925.1 Chroococcidiopsis sp. | reverse complement strand
CATCTAGATGCAGAATTACGTAATTTACCAGGAACGTAATAATCGACAAATATATCTATAAATATCTCATTTTTGCCCTGGGTATTTTCCCTAAACTAATATCTGAAACATTCGCGATCGCTCTTTCTCTTCAATTTTTGTCTCTGAGTCAACATAGACGATCCATAACTTTTTTATCTGCTCCCTACTCCCTACTCCCTGCTCCCTACTCCCTACTACAAAAGTTCAAAATTCACTCACAATTAAACCCAAATAGAACTTATGCAAACTATTTATGTCGATGGAACTTACCTTGACAATAATCCAACATATGGTGTTGAAGATTCCCCTTGGAAAGCTCAGCAAATTCTGAGTATAATTCGGAAAAATAAGTTAAATCCTCGTTCTATTTGTGAAATTGGCTGCGGTGCTGGAGAGATTTTAAGACAACTACAGTTATCCTTACCAGAGCAGGTCAGATTTCAAGGATATGATATCTCACCGCAAGCAATCCAACTTTCTCAACAGCGCCAAAATCAAAATTTATCTTTTGCCTGTGAGGATATAACTAAAAAAGAA
Source organism: Chroococcidiopsis sp. (assembly GCF_051657925.1). NCBI lineage: Bacteria > Bacillati > Cyanobacteriota > Cyanophyceae > Chroococcidiopsidales > Chroococcidiopsidaceae > Chroococcidiopsis > Chroococcidiopsis sp. The sequence continues at coordinate 35,575 of NZ_JBOFLP010000202.1, read as the reverse complement.
GTCGATCCTTTCGATATTTTGCTTTGTATTGACGTGTTCGAGCATGTAGAAGACTATTTAAATTTTTTAAGACAGTTAAGACCTAAATCTAAATATAAAATTTTTCATATTCCTCTCGACATGTCAGCTCAATTCGTCCTGCGAGCTGAACCGCTCCTATGGATGCGAGAAAACGTCGGTCATATACATTACTTCATGAAAGAAACAGCTCTTTGGGCTTTGAAAGATGCGGGCTACAATATTTTAGATTATTGCTACACTGCCGAGCATGTCGATCGCCCGAAATCCTTTAAAGCTCGATCGCTAAGTCTACCGCGAAAAATTTTACATGCGATCGCCCCAGACGTTACAGTGCGGCTACTAGGAGGATATTCGCTGTTAGTCCTAGCAGAATCATAAAGCTGTATACATCTTTAGGCACTCAACAAATTGCTGCCGAAAATTTAGAATCCGAGTGGAATTCAAGTCGGAAGCCGAACAAGTGAGACAAGGGAGACAAGGGAGACAAGGGAGACAAGGGAGACAAGGGAGACAAGGGAGACAAGGGAGCTTCAGGTGCAGAGGAGCTTCAGGTGCAGAGGAGCTTCAGGTGCAGAGGAGCTTCAGGTGCAGAGGAGAGATCGGGAGCAATTCTAGCCACTAGCTACTCACTACACCCCACACCCTACACCCCACACCCCACACCCTACACCCCACACCCTACACCCCACACCCCACACCCCACACCCTACACCCCACACCCCACACCCTTGCTTCACTGATAACTGTTAACTGATAACTGACTTATGAAAATCCTCGTACTCAATGCCGGATCGAGCAGCCAAAAAAGTTGTCTCTATGAAATAGTGGGAGATGGTATTCTAGAGCAACCAGTTGAGCCACTGTGGGAAGCAACAATAGACTGGACGGGAAAATCGGAAGTCGGCTTACTAAAGGTAAAAACCTCTCATGGAGCATCGATAAAAATTGAAATTCCTGTCAGAGAACGGCAGCACGCGATCGCCCAAATGCTCGAGACTTTAAAGCAAGGCGAGACACAGGTGATTTCCGATCTAGCTGAAATCCAACTCGTTGGACACCGTGTCGTTCACGGCGGACAGCATTACTCTCAGCCAACTCGCATCACTCCCGAGGTGAAAGCAGCGATAAAAGAACTAGCAAACCTTGCACCCGCACACAATCCCGTCAATTTAGAGGGGATTGAGGCGATCGAGCAGACTTTACCACAAGTACCGCAAGTAGCAGTATTCGACACCGCTTTTCACAGTTCCATTCCCCCTGGTGCAGCCGTTTACCCCATCCCCTACGAGTTGTCCGAACAAGGAATTCGCCGTTACGGTTTTCATGGAATCAGTCATGAATATGTGTCCCGTCGCGCCGCTTATTTGTTGGGTAAACCTAACTCCCTCAAACTGATTACTTGTCATTTAGGTAACGGTTGTTCTTTAGCAGCAATCCGCGATGGGATCTGCATTGATACGACGATGGGGTTTACACCTCTAGAAGGATTGATGATGGGGACGCGATCGGGTTCTATCGATCCCAGCATTCTCCTCTATCTATTGCGACAGGGTTACAATACCGAGCAGTTAGACGAGATGCTCAATAAACGATCGGGACTGAAAGGCATTTCTGGTATTAGTGGGGATATGCGCCAAATCAGCCAAGCGATCGCCGAGGGAAACGATCGCGCCAAATTAGCATTTGACATTTATATCCATCACCTGCGATCGCACATCGGTTCGATGCTAGCTTCCTTGTCAGGAACGGATGCACTTGTCTTCACTGCTGGGGTGGGAGAAAACCACCCTCTAACTCGTACAGCCACCTGTGAAGCTTTTGAATTTTTGGGATTGAAACTCGATCCCAACAAAAATCAAGCTTCCCCCAAGGATGTAGACATCACCACCTCTGATTCAAAGATCCGCGTTTTAGTCGTCCAAACCCAAGAAGATTGGGCGATCGCTCAATCTTGCTGGCGCTTAACTAGGGACTAGGGTAGGAAAGAGGAGACAAGGACGACAAGGGAGAATAATTACCGTCCACTGTCTTCACGCAGTGTAGCGGAGCGCGTCTACTGTCAACCAACAACAAATGACCAATGACCAATGACCATTTATTGCATCTTCTCGATATAGTCCAACACCATCTCATAATTAGCCATTCTGCCTTGGGCAAGGAAGAGTTCTGCGGCAGCACGAAAATCTGACAACGCACCCATGCGATCGCCTAAATTTAACCTCATAAAACCACGATTGCCATAAGCTCTAGCATTCTCAGGATTCATCACTACTGCTTCGTCGTAGCTTTGAATGGCTCCTACATAATCCCCACCATCAGCCCTAGCTGCTGCTTGCTTCATGAAGTCTTCAGCAGTCATCGCTTCTTCAACAACTTTCATGTTTATTCCTCGCAGGTTTGCAGCTAAAAAATTTCTTTGCTATGTTGAAGAATTTACAACAAGGTGACGCAAAAAATTAAGTAGCTAGAAACAAAAATCTACCATTTTAACTCGAAGAAAGTATGTTCTTCTCGATACATTTTCTTTAAACTTGAGCGCAAAGTGACCTAGTCTTAGCGATCGCCAAGCTTTGTTAAAAGAAAGCGTTTTATTTTTTTTGCAATCAAAAGTCAAACAAAATAAGTTTAATTAATTAATAGTAATAAATCTTAAATAAAAAGTAAGGTGGGCATTGCCCACCCTACTAGGAAAATCTGCTAAGTCAAATTAGTTAACTTCAGCTTTTTGGCGAAAGCACCAAACTAACAACGTACCACCAACCGAAAGTTTCACGGCTTCTAGCAGCCAGTAACCCGCGTGCAGTTGATTCATCATAGAAGGAATTTCTTGAACGGACTCAAATACATTCAGAGGCATTCCTACAGCACACATATTAGGAGTGAGAAAATAGGTATTAATTAGGGCGATCGCTAGCAACAGCGAAGATAAAATTGCGGCTTTCCAAGCCAAATTAGCATGATATAATTGCGATTTGCCGAGTGCTAAAACCCCTGTCAATACCAAGGCAGCAGAAAGTAATTCAATCCGATTAAAATTCCAAAACATGAAATAGCCTGCTGATGTAAATCCAGGTTGAGTCATCATCCCAGACACATACAAACTAGGCATAATTACCCAGTCTAAAAGCAAGCTACCACCAAGCCAAAGCCCTAAAGTCAAGATGACAACAGTATGCCAAATGGGTCGCTTCAATTGAGTGGTTGATGCAACAGTCATATCAAATCCCCTAAGAGAGTGGTGAGTGGTGCGTGGTGAAGCAGGCGGTTGGCGAGGTTTCCTCGCCAATAAAGCTGCGTCGTGGTGCGTGAAAATACTTCTTACCAATTACCAATTACCAATTACCAATTACCAATTACCTTTAGCTTAGCCAATTGTTAGTGAACTAAATGTGAATTATGTTTGAACTCTAAGTTGCGAATTAATAAGAAGAAACTTTTTTTCAGCTTTAAAATAAGAAATATTACAATGAAATTGGTAGTTGGTAGTTGCGCCCCTACTCTTTTCCCCTCGACTCCCGACTCCCGACTCCCTAATTTACAAATAGATAGTATGGTGAGACAAATTATCAGATTGTTGGGAACCGCGATCGCGGTAGGTTTGGGTTTAGGTGGAGTAATTCCCTCAACCGTACAAGCCGTGCAGCTAGGAGACGGTTCAGTTGCTTTCGTACAACCGCCAGATCTACTGGAAGCAACAACCACGTTTGATAGCGTCAGCGTCTGGGGCGCAACTTACTACTTCACGATCGCCATTCCCAAAGCAGCAAGCGAACCCTTACAACGGGTGACGATTCATCAAAAGGAAGGCGCAGACAATATTCGCTATAGGCTCGATGATACCCGCGCTTTTGAAGGAAACCGCCGCGATCGCGGTGACAAAATTCAATTAGGCGAAGTTACCCACGATCGAGAAACGCGAACGGTAACAGTCAATTTCGATCCCCCAATTCCTCCTGGTAGAGCAATTACTATTGGTCTCAGACCGAGAGCGAATCCCACAACTTCTGGAGTTTATCTATTTGGTGTCACCGCTTTTCCTCCAGGGGAAAAAGTCCGCAGTCAATTCATGGGCTTCGGTCGGTTACATTTCTACAACAACGGTGGTAGTAGAGACATTTTTTGAATCAGTTATCAGTTATCAGTTGTCAGTGAAGAAAGGGTGTGGGGTGTGGGGTGTGGGGTGTGGGGAGAATTCAGAATTCAGAATTCGGAATTAATGCGTGAAGTTTGAGTTGCTTCCTCTGCACCTGAAGCTCTCTTTTCCCTACTCCCTGCTCCCTGCTCGTGCGCTCCCTCTAATGCCGATGATGGTAGCGGCTGTAGTTGGGACCGTAAGTTGCTAGTAAGTTTTGTGGAGATAGGGCAATTTCGGGCGTACCCGTGCAAATTAGGCTTTGGTTGAGACAGAGAACGCGATCGCAGTGACGGTTGACCATATCTAAATCGTGAGAGATCTGCAATACCGTCCAATTTTCCTGTTGTTTGAGTTCGTTTAACAACGTGTAAAAATCGGCTGCCCCTTGTGCGTCAACACCAGCAAAAGCTTCATCTAAAATCAATAGCTGCCGTGGCATGACCAAACAATACGCTAGCAGCACCCGTTTCAATTCACCTCCACTGAGGCTACCAATTGGCTGTCGGCGCAGATGATAGCCATCAACTCGTTTTAACGCTCGGTCGATCGCTGCCTTTTTTCCTTCATCCCTCTGACTCCTAACTCCTCGCCCATCCACGTATCCCAACCCAACCAGTTCGCTGACAGAGATCGGAAAACTGCGATCGAAGATAAAATTTTGCGGCATGTAGCCGATCTGGTGGCACAATCTCCCCAAGTGTTCTAGGGGGCGATCGAAAATTTCAACTTTGCCCGCAGCGCGGGGAATTGTCCCTAACAATGCTTGTACGAGGGTACTTTTCCCCGCGCCATTGGGACCGACGATCGCTGTATCCGTCCCTGAAATAAGTTCAAAGGAAACATCGCGGACAGCGAGATAGTTACCTTGGTAAACTGTTAAGTTTTCTACCTTCAGAATCGGGTATTTGTTACTAGTTACTTTTAAATAATTCACAATTAATTACTGACAAGCCGATTCTAACGATTTGAGGTTGGCTTTCATTGCCGTGAAATAATATTGGGGATTCGTCTCTCCTATCTCCAGAGGATCTAGAGGTCTGAAAGTCAGATTTAAATCTTGAGAAAGGTTTTTTAGCAGTCTGTTATCTGTTCCTGGTTCGCCAAACACCGCTTTGACGTTGTATTTTTTCACCGCCGCGATCGCCCTTTGAATATCCTGGGGCGACAATTGGTCTTCGGGAATCTCTACGACTGCTACTTGTTTGAGTTTGTAGCGTTGTGCCAAATAAGGATAGGCATCGTGGAAGGTGACAAACGTGCAGTTAGGATATTTTTGTAACCTTTGCCTAAACTCGCGATCGAGTGCCTGCAACTGTTGGATGTAGTTGGCGGCGTTAGTGGTGTAAGTCGCTTTATTTTGCGGATCGGCAGCAATTAAGCCATCGCGAATGTTATTGACTTGTTGTTGCGCCAAGACGGGATCGAGCCAGACATGGGGATTACCCTCAGCGTGTTCGTGTCCGTGCCCGTGTTCTTCTTCTGAAGTCGTTTCTTCCACTGGAGAGATTTCTGTTACAGGTTTTATTCCTTGACTTGCTTCGACTTGTTTCAGCTTGGAGTTACCCGCATTTTTTATCGTATCTTCCAGAAATTCTTCCAAGCCCAAACCGTTTTTGACTAAAACATCAGCCGTGGCGATCGCCTGCACGTTAGCTGGTGTTGCTTGGTATTCGTGTACTTCCGTACCAGGCGGGACTAAAATTTCTACTTGCGCCTCCTCTCCGGCTACTGCTTTGGTAAACCAGTACATCGGTAAAAATGTCGTCACGACCTTTGACCGATCCGACGGCGAAGCAACTGTCTCCACTTGAGGCGTAGGTGGCGGCGAACTCGCTTGGTTATTACAGCCTGTAGCAATTGATGACAGTAGGAGTGACATCAAGGGTAGGCTGAGTTGCCATCTAGTCCAATATCGCAAGTAGCAGCGGCTCACAATTTTTCTCCTGGCATTGGCTAAAGGGTTGCGTTTGAACCAGAAGTCTATTTTACAACTACAATGAGAATCAATATCATCTTATTCGGCGATCGCAGGAGTGAGTCACTACCTTTGGTATATGTTGCGAGTAGATATCAATTATGAGTAGTGATGGCAACCCCCCTAAGATAGAAAATTTAAATAAAAAATTGTTGAGAAAACACAGCCAAAGTTGCTAGTTTTCTGTCAAACTATTGACAAAAAGTTGCACGCTCTTGCTATCAGATGTAGTCACGACTTCATAGAAGCGAGAGAGCAACATCTTGGTGTGAGGAAAGTAAATGATGAATAAAAGCTTGTGGCGATCGCTTTTGGCTAGTCCGGTAGTTTTTGCAACTATATTAGCTTGTAGCCCGTTGTTCCCTGCCGCAGCGAATTCAATCGCGCAGCCAAGTCAGGAAAAATCGACTTTATTAACAGAAGTGCCAAAAGGGGTAAATGAATCGGGACAGGTATCTAGCCAGAATACTAGCAATAGCTTGGCACAGGTGACTTCAGTTTCTCAACTATCAGACGTGCAACCGACTGACTGGGCTTTTCAGGCATTGCAATCTTTGGTCGAGCGTTACGGTTGTATCGCAGGTTATCCTGATGGCACGTATCGCGGTAATCGAGCCTTAACGAGATACGAGTTTGCGGCGGGATTAAATGCTTGTTTGGATCGAGTCAACGAGTTAATTGCCACGGCAACAACCGACTTAGTGACCAAAGAAGACTTAGCTACCTTACAAAAGTTACAAGAAGAGTTTGGCACAGAACTTGCTACCTTGCGCGGTCGAGTCGATAGCTTGGAAGCAGCAACCGCCGAATTAGAAGCAAATCAGTTTTCTACCACCACGAAGCTGAGTGGAGTTGTTGTTGCCGCAGTATCGGATATTTTTAGCGGTGACACTGCTGACGGCGGTGAGATCGACGACAATACCATTTTTACTAACAGAGCAAGGTTAGAATTCAACACCAGCTTCACTGGCAAGGATCTGCTGTATACGCTGATCTCTGCGGGAAATTTTAGAGGATACTCGGGCATTACTGGTACAAATGAGGGCGAACTATCTTTTGAACGCGCTCAAGATGACGATCAACCAGATAACGATGTTAGCCTAGAAACTCTAGAATACACTTTCCCCCTTGGTGAGAGTACAGAAGTCACGCTAGCTGCTGCTGGCGCTGCTTTCTATGACTTTACCGATACAGTGACGCTGTTTGACGGTGACGGCGATTCAGGCGCGCTGTCACTATACGGTACGCGCAACCCGCTTTATAATATTGGCGATGGCGCTGGGGTGGGAATCAAGCACCAGTTTGGCGACAGTTTTGAAGTCAGTTTGGGATACTTGGGAGCAGAGGCGAGCGATCCGGCGGATGGCAGTGGTATATTCAATGGACCTTACGCGGCGATCGGTCAAGTGTTGTTTAAAGGAGGCGATCGCTTCAAGCTCGGTTTAACATACGTTCATGGCTACAACGCCTCGGATACTGACACAGGCAGCCTTGCAGCTAATCCCAGAAGCTTCATCGCTGACGAACTGGGTATCGACGCACCAACTTCTACCGATACTTACGGCGTACAGCTTTCTTGGCAAGTCACCGATGGGATTGTCATTGGTGGTTGGGCTGGTTACAACAACACTCGCCTGCTTTCTTCTGTCGGGGGACAATTAGATCGAGGCACTTTGGACATTTGGAACTATGCCGTCACCCTTGGTTTTCCAGATTTGGGCAAAGAAGGCAGTTTACTCGGTTTTGTCTTTGGCATGGAACCAAAGGTCACCGAGTCTACTATCGACCAAATCGCCGAGGATGAGAATGATTCCTTCCATATTGAAGGATTCTATCAATATCAACTTACCGATAATATTGCTGTCACTCCGGGCGTAATTTGGATCACCTCACCTGGGTTTAACAACGATAACGACGATGCTATCATCGGCGCACTTCGGACGACGTTTAGTTTCTAAAAATGTAGAGACGTTCCATGGAACGTTTCTACACGTAACGTCTCTACATTTTTTAATCTATCCAACGGGCAGCATCTTTAGCGTGATATGTCAAGATCATATCCGAGCCAGCCCGTTTAAAACTGGTTAGAGTCTCCATCACAACTCGCTGTTCGTCAATCCAGCCATTGAGTGAAGCTGCTTTCACCATCGCATACTCGCCAGAGACGTTGTAGGCGGCTACAGGTAAATTAGTGGCTTCCTTCACTCGCCAGATAATATCCATATATGCCAAAGCAGGCTTCACCATCAGCATATCTGCGCCTTCAGCGATATCGAGTTCGACCTCTTTAATCGCTTCGCGGACGTTACCTGGGTCCATTTGATACGTGCGGCGATCGCCAAATTGCGGTGTAGAATCGGCAGCATCGCGGAAGGGACCGTAATAAGCTGAGGCATACTTCGCCGCATAGGATAAAATCGGCGTATCTTGGAATCCTGCTGCATCTAACCCTTCGCGAATCGCTTGTACAAATCCGTCCATCATTCCTGAAGGTGCGATGATATCGGCTCCCGCTTTCGCTTGAGACACTGCTGTTTTCTTGAGTAATTCCAGAGTCGGATCGTTTAGAACTCGACCCATCAGATCGCCTGTTTGTAGATAACCGCAGTGACCGTGACTGGTATACTCGCACAAGCAGGTATCGGCAATGACAATTAAATCTGGTACTGCTTCTTTGACAGCAGTGGCAGCTTTTTGGACGATCCCGCAATCGTGCCAAGCTCCAGTTGCATCGGTATCTTTATCTTCAGGAATGCCAAATAGAATAATCGACGGGATACCCAGATCGTAAACTTCTTTCGCTTCCTCCACAATTTTGTCTACCGATAACTGGTAGACTCCTGGCATCGATTTGACTTCTTTGGCAAATGCTTCACCAGGGACGGCAAATAGAGGATAAATTAAATCGTTTTTAGATAAAACCGTTTCCCGCACCATCCGGCGCAGTTGGGGATGAGTTCTTAAGCGGCGAGGGCGATGAATTGGAAACATGACGTTGTATTGTGACAGCTTGAGATGTAGCGCTCAGATCTTGAAGTATATTACGCCTTGACAACCGTACTGACAGAACTGGTAGCTGTTGTTAAAAATATTAAGGTTGTTGAACAAACTCTATGCGATCGCAGCTTGTTTCACCCGATTAAAAGCGATCGCACTCGTCATTTTTTGCACCACATCTCGACAGCGCCAATAACTAGCGTGAGCATCGCCACCATTAATTAACAAAGATACGGGAGTTTGACGAAAAGGCAGCATCAGCAAATCGGTAAAATCGGTATCTCTGGTAACGACATCTTCAATTTCAACTAAACCGTTACCTACCACCTCCTGCATCACCTCTTTCAACGTCCAAGCAAACGGATCGCTGGGGTGAATGAAATTGTACCAAGGCAAAGGCTGCTGTCCGCGCTCTCGATACAAGGTTTGCAGTAGTTCTTGTAAATTCTTGGCTATATCGTAAGAGCCAATTCCTGTAGCATCAGGTACGAGATCGATCAGATTGAATAAAGCAATGGGAGAACCCAGCGTGTGAATGCTAGCAAGGCGGATACCTCGTTCGCGTTCCGGTGCTACACCAAAAATTCGCTGTCGGATCGTGCGGACGCGATCGCCACCTGGTACATTAGGAAGATCCCAACGTCCTGCAAACAGAATATCGAATAAAATTACCGTCCCCCAACTATGACCTACTATATGCAAGCGATCGTCTGGCTGGGGTTGTGAGGGTAAATTCGCTTCTATTTGCCGTGCCAATTCCTCAACAACTTTAGCACCAACATGACGATTGATATATAATGTTGCATCCCCAATAAACTGCATCAGTTGTTTGGAGCGGAAATTGCGAAACCACAGGCGCTTCCACTGGCTAGAAGCGCGAAACTTATCCAGACGTTTTTGTTGTTCGTCAAATAGAGTGTCGCCCCAGTATAGCGGGATGTATTTAGGATTGAGCGTCGGTGCAACAGATGCGATCGCGCGATCGAGCAATTTAATCAAATCGTTGGCATAGCTTGGCTGTGCCTGCTGTTCGCGAGTATTAACGCCATGAATGAACAGAATATAGTCAGTAGCCATTGACGCACCTATGACTTAAAGCTCTCTAACTATTGCTTCAGGCGCTATCCTACCAATTCAGGAAAATCAAACCAGAATTACGAAACTCTTTGCTTCAAATTGGCAACTTTGTTGACAAGGTAAGTTTTAATTTCTAGCATTTGTTGCATTTTCGCGTCAATTTGCGCTAAGTTTCTGCTCGAATAGTCGAATTAATTCGCTTGCGGGAGTGTCACTCCCCCACTCGTCAATCGCCTGTTTAATTTCGTGCAACGTAAATCCTGCGCCTTGAGGTTGCTTAATCAGTAAAAGCTGTTCGGCGATCGCAAAATCAAAGTCTTTATACGCTCTTGTCCTTACCTGCTTGCTATCAGCTCTAATCAACCCCATTTTTTCATAAAAACGAATCGTGTTTGTAGAGGCGCGTGGTAATTTCGCTGTTAGAGGCACGGGCGCACCCTATCGCAATATTTACATTTTTGTACTTGAGGTTGATAACGGTAAAGTTGTGGCAATTAGGGAGTAGGCTAACCCGTTAATTTTGGCAGAATTATTCAACGTGCCGCTGACTCCATCAAATTCAACTCCTATCAGATAAGCTGTTTGTCAGGAGCGAGCAAACTACCGATTTGTCAAGCTAATCGGCATGTAGAGTAAAACAACTGCCCTAGCAAGCGATCGTCAGACATGCAAGGGCGGCGTTTTCTGCTCGAACTATAACAATCGTGCAATGAATGGGTAACGGAAAGGCTTGTCAGGATCGTTGAAGACTTGAACCAAAGCTAGAATCGTCAGTCCCCAATGGATCAGATATCCCAGTCCTGCCAAAGGAAATAATAAACCAAAACTGATCGTTACTAGTACGCCAATAACTAATGCCCAAAACCAGACATTTAAGTGAAAATTAATCGCTTCTTTGGCGTTTTCCTTAACGATTGGATCGTCGGAGACAAACAAGACAGCGATGGGGATACCAACAGATACCAGAGTGGTACTGAAAAAGATCGCTCCGTGGCTAATTGCCGATAGCAGTTTCCGCTTGTCAGGGTCGTACATACAAACACATTCCTCAGTTGCAGATTGTTATCCTAAATAAAGGTAAATTAGATTCTGCTAGACTCTGGTTTTTACTTCCTGTTACATCCTACAGCTAAGCTTCAATGATCTCCAACGACCTACAAGCAGATTTACAAACAGAGGTGGAGCGGCGACGCAATTTCGCCATCATTTCCCACCCAGACGCAGGTAAAACTACACTAACAGAAAAGTTATTGCTGTATGGGGGAGCAATTCACGAAGCAGGAGCCGTCAAAGCACGACGAGCGCAGCGCAAGGCAACTTCTGACTGGATGGCAATGGAGCAGCAGCGGGGAATTTCCATCACCTCAACAGTCTTGCAGTTTGAATATCACAACGCCCAGATTAACTTGCTAGATACGCCAGGACACCAAGACTTTAGCGAAGACACCTATCGTACCCTGGCAGCGGCAGATAATGCGGTGATGTTGATCGACGCTGCGAAAGGTTTGGAACCGCAGACGCGCAAATTATTTGAAGTGTGTAAACTGCGATCGCTGCCCATTTTTACATTTGTGAATAAACTCGACCGTCCTGGGAGAGAACCACTATCGCTGTTGGATGAAATTGAGAAAGAATTAGGGTTGCAGACTTATGCGGTCAATTGGCCTATTGGTATGGGCGATCGCTTTAAGGGGGTTTTCGACCGTCGCACGCAGGAGATCCACTTATTTGAACGGACGGCTCACGGTAGCAAAGCGGCGGCGGATACGATAGTGAATTTGGGCGATCCGCGCATCGAGCAGTTGTTGGAACAAGACCTTTACTACCAACTGAAAGAGGATATAGAACTTTTAGAAGAAGCGGGATCGGAACTAGATTTAGATCTCGTCCACCAAGGCAAAATGACTCCGGTATTCTTTGGTAGCGCCATGACAAATTTTGGCGTGGAGTTGTTTTTAAATGCCTTTTTGGACTACGCCCTCAAACCCTATGCCCGTGTTAGCAGTATGGGTGAAATCGCTCCTTCCTATCCAGAATTTTCGGGTTTCGTGTTCAAACTTCAGGCAAATATGGACCCGAAACACCGCGATCGCGTGGCGTTTATTCGCGTCTGTACGGGTAAATTTGAAAAAGACATGACGGTTAACCATGCTCGTACTGGTAAAACGATCCGTTTGTCAAGACCTCAAAAACTATTTGCCCAAGACCGCGAATCGATTGACGTAGCCTATCCTGGCGATGTGATTGGCTTGAACAATCCAGGCATGTTTGCGATCGGCGACACGATCTATACAGGACAAAAGCTAGAGTACGAAGGTATTCCTTCTTTCTCTCCCGAACTGTACGCCGTGATGCGAAACCCCAACCCTTCTAAATTTAAGCAATTTCAAAAAGGCGTGTCCGAGTTGCGAGAAGAAGGCGCAGTCCAAATTATGTATTCAGTGGATGAATCCAAGCGCGACCCAATTTTAGCAGCAGTAGGACAATTACAATTTGAAGTGGTACAGTTCCGCTTGCAGAACGAATATGGAGTTGAGACGCTACTAGACTTATTGCCTTACACCGTTACCCGTTGGGTAGTTGATGGTTGGGAAGCTTTAGAAAAAGTAGGGCGGATCTTTAACACCATGACGGTGAAAGATTCCCTCAACCGTCCCGTTTTGCTATTTCGTAACGAGTGGAATTGCCAGCAACTCGAAGCAGACCATCCAGATTTGAAGTTGAGTAAAATTGCTCCCTTAACTTCTGTAACAACGGATAATTGAGGAGCGAGGAGTGAGGGATTTTGAGGACAATATTCCCTACACCCCACACCTCATTCTTCACTGACAACTGATAACTGATAACTGCATAGCGATCGCCTCTCCTCCGTATAGAAAGATTGTTGTCCAATTCAATCTTTCTAACAGGAGTTTATTTATGAAAGCGATCGCAACTCCCCAAACCGTAGTTCAACCAACCCAACGACAATTCAATCCATCTCAACAACAGAAAAGCAAATTAGTTGCTCAATGGTTTCGCGTCGATGGCAAATTAGTTTGTAAATGGATGGTTAATTGTTAATAGTTGATTGTTAATAGCAATCTACAAATGACCAATGACAAATGACGAATGACAAACATTACGTCCATGCTCGAAAGAAGGTATTATCCTCCCAAATAGCAGCAGTGCGTTGCTCGATCGCCGCTAATTCCTGTTGAGATAAAGGTTGAAAAGCTTGAGCCACCTTAACATTGTCTTCTAATTGAGCGATCGTCTCTGCTGCCACAACACAACAATGCACTCCTGGTTGAGACATAGCATATCCTAATGCTTGATTCATCCCATCTAACCCACCAGGTTTAAATAATCGACCGTAAGCCGGAACTTTCATTGCAATTACACCAACATTTTTCTCCCTTGCAACTGGTAGAACCACAGGAAGAAAGGGACGTGGATGGTATTTATCTGCTGCGTTGACGGGAATTAGAGTCGCGTCAAATGAATAGCGGCGCAAACCTTCAGCAATAATATTAGGCTCGTGGTGTCCGGTAATTCCCGCAAAGCGAATGAGTTTTTGGGCTTTCGCTTCTTCGACAGCTTGAATTGCTCCATTTTTGCCGAAAATAGTATCTAAATCTTCAGTAAAAGAGACATGATGCATTTGCCATAAATCTAATCGATCTGTATTGAGACGTTTGAGCGATCGCTCTAATTCGCGCCATGCACCATCTCGATCTCTAGCATCTGTTTTACTAGCAAGAAATATATTTTTTCGGTGAGATGGTAAAACTTTACCAAAATAATCTTCACTCGGACCGTAATTTGCCGCAGTATCAAAATAACGAATCCCCAGCGCGATCGCTTTTTCAATTATTGCGACTGCATCCCCTTCTTTTCCCTCCCAAGATAGAGGCGTTTGTCCTGCTCCCCCCAAGCCGAAAATTGGAACTTTAACCTCTGTGCGTCCCAGTACCCTTTCTGGCATCTTGGCTGTCGATTTAGCCGCTGTATTTTGTGCCGTAGACTGAGCGCTATCAGTTTGATTTTGTTGTAACGCCGTGCTACCAATAATTCCACCTGCTACAGCCGCACCAGTAAGCAGAAAATTGCGCCGAGTCGTCTTATCTGTCATCAATAGCTCCTTAAATTTTCAGCAAGACACTGAGGGCAACGAATATCTCTTCGTATGGTAGCAAAGTAAAACTTCTAAAAATGGCACAATCAAAATAGATAGAATTTGACTGGAATGCCACCTTCTCCGATTTATACCCAGCAACCCTGGACAGAAACCTACAGCGAAATTATTGATGTTCGTTCCCCGAGCGAATATGCAGAGGATCGTATTCCTGGTGCTATCAATCTTCCAGTACTAGATGATACCGAACGTGCTGAAGTGGGGACGATTTACAAACAAATCAATCCTTTCAATGCGCGTAAAATTGGTGCGGCGTTAGTGGCTAAAAACATCTCGCAACATCTCCTAAAGCATTTTGCCGATAAAGGCAAAGATTACCGTCCGTTAGTCTATTGCTGGCGCGGCGGACAACGTTCTAATAGTATGGCTGCGGTGCTAGCACAAATTGGTTGGCGAGTTACCGTCTTGCAAGGTGGGTATAAAACTTATCGCGCTTACGTGCGGCAACAGTTAGAACAACTCCCAACTCAATTTACCTATAAAGTCTTATGCGGTTTTACAGGTAGCGGTAAGACTCTGATTTTACGTAAGTTACAACAGCGCGGCATCCAAGTTTTAGATTTAGAGGCGATCGCCAACCATCGCGGTTCTTTACTTGGTGAAGAATGGCAACTACAACCGACTCCTCAACCTTCACAAAAGTACTTTGAATCATTGCTTTTACAGCAATTACAGAAATTCAATCGCGATCGAGTTGTATGGATAGAATCAGAAAGTAACAAAATTGGAAAAATTTATTTACCTCTACCTCTATGGCAGAAAATGAAGCAATCTGAGTGTATAGAAATTCAGCTGCCTATAGATAGTAGAGTTGCATTTCTTTTAAGAGGATATCCATATTTAGAAACTCATTCTGAGTTTTTAAAAACTAAACTAGAAAAATTAAAATCTAGATATGGAAAACAAAAAATAAATTATTGGTTTCAGTTAATCGAGGCTAGAAAAAGAGAAGATATCGTTAAAGAACTACTCCTTTTTCACTACGATCCAACTTATTCTTGCTCTATAAAAAGAGACTATGCCAACGTAGAAAAATCTTTGTTCGTGTCAGATGTATCCGATATCAATATCGAGCATATTCTGAATAATTTGATCTCAATATCTGAAGACTAATTTCTTGACTCCCTTTCAGAAAGTGTTGACCTATGGATTCAACAACTTCATTAACGCAAGATGCGCTCATTCAGTACTTATAAAAAAACCCCTCACCGGAGTGAGAGGCTCAACCTAACCTAAGCTATTTAAATCGCTACAGCGATCGCACCTGCTAAAGCAGCAAAGAATGCCGAAACTGTTGCCGTACCAAACAACCACCAAGCAGCTGAAGCCGCCGCCTTGCGCGTCTCTTCCGCTTGCTTTTCTGCCTGTTCTTTCACTTGTTCCAATCGCTTCTGTGCTTCGTGCTGAATGCGTTCGGCTCTTTGCAACACGTTGTTACGCGCCGACTCAATTCGATCGATAATTCGATTCGCATCCGCCTCCGAAATATCCTCGCGAGAACTCAAAATCGCTACATAAGTATCTCGATTAAACGAAGATAGCCGTCCGCGCAAAGCATCAAACCCAGCTTGCGGATCGTCAAATAACTTGCGCATATCCCGCTGAATGCTGTCGTAATTTAACTCTGGGCGATCGAGCGAATTGAGGTAGCTGCGAATGCGCTCGAATACGCTGTCGATCGCATCTTGAATCCGTCGTTGAATTGCTCGTACCTGATTGACAAAATTATCGCGTACAGCTAATACCTGATCGACAGTTCTAGCTGCTTCCGCATCGGACATATCTCCCCGCATCTTCAACAAGTCAATTAAAGTCTCGCGATCGAAGTGAGACAAGCGATCGCTCAAACTCTCAATTCCCACTTTCGGATCGCGTAACAACAAAGACAGATCCCGCTTAATGCCTTCTGGATTGAGTTCGTCCTTACCTGTATGACGCAGGTAATCTTCCAAATAGGTTTGGAAATTCTGGACTCTTTGTTGCGTGCGGGTTGCCAGACGACGTGGCGCTTTGATAATATCCCGAATCGAAGTTTGCATTTGATCGACAATTTGATTGACTTGCTCCTCGCTCAAATCGCGCCGCTGGCTCAATAACTTCACCAGGGTTTCTCGATCTACGTGAGACAAGCGCCTTCTAAGGGCAGCCGATCCCTCTTTCGGATTGGCAAACAAGCGCTGAAAGTCGCGCTGAATTCCTTCTGGATTCAACTCTTCTCTACCAGTGTTGCGCAGATAATCGGCGATCGCATTCGTCACCGAGTCGTATTGTTCCTTCGCTTTACCCATCAAAATTTGCGGTGCAACCCGCACGTTGTGCCAAGATCCTTCAACTTGGTTAATAATTTGGTTGACCTGCTCTTCGCTCAAGTCTTGGCGCTGGCTCAACAATTTCACGAGAGTATCGCGATCGAAGCGAGACAACCGCGCCCGCAGTGCTGCCATTCCCGCTTGCGGATCGTCTAGTAGAGTTTTGAGTTCTGCCTCAATTGCGTAGGGATTTAATTCATCTTTACCAGTGTTACGCAGGTAAGATTCCAAATTCAGCCACAGGGTTTCAGCTTGATATTTTGCCTGGTCTGCCAGTCCTTTAGACTCAACTATGGCTTTTTCGCGCTGTGCCTCCAACCGATCTAAAATTGGCTCTACCTCTTCTGGGGTAATATCGTTACGTTGCAATAGGACTTGTCGCAACGAGTCCCGATCCCACCTAGCTAGACGCAAACCAAGAGTTTCGTAATCGGTATCCGAGTCTTCTAATAAAGGTTTGAAGTTACGCTCAATTCCTTCTGGAGTTAAGTCTGCTTTACTCGTTGTCAGTAGATAACTCTCTACGCGGTGCTGGAGTTCTTGGACGGCTTCCCTTTCTTCAATACCTCTTACTGTGGTCAAGACATCTTGACGAATCAGTTCCAAGCGATCGGCTATCGTTTGAATTTGAGCTTGGGTCAGCATTCCCTTTTGTTGCAGCAATCGGGCAAAATCATTACGAGAAAGTTGCTCGATCTGTTGCCTGACTGCTTGTGGATCGGCTGCCGGATCGTAGAGAATGTCGCGGAATTCCCGATCCATCCTGTCTTGACTTAATTGCCAAGTATAAGTGTTGAGCAGGTAGTTTTCTACATCCGCCCTAATGGTCGTGTAGGGAACTTCCGCAGATTTCATTCCTGTTTGAGTGGCGACCTTATCTACTCCCTCGGTGACTTTATCTCTTGCCGTGAGGAGCGATCGCAAGATCTTCTCAACATCTAAATCTGATAGATCGGCACGTCCCATCACCATTCCCATCACGGTGTTGATTCCCGTTTGCAGTGTTTGCTGTACTGGACCTGCGGTGGCTTTGTCGGCTTGGTCTGCTTGTCTTTGGTCAGTTTGCTTAGACGATCGCATTTCTTCTGTGAGTCGATCGATCTTGGCGTTCAACTCATCCGTCCTGGTTTGTCCAGGCTGCACGGACTTGAGGTATTCGATCAACTCATCCATGCGATCGCGTTTGGGTTGCTGTTTTCCGACCACATCCCGCCAGACGCTTTCTAACTGCTCGGCAATTTTATTGACTTCGCGTTTCGATAAATCGGTACGGCTGCTGACGAGATCGATAAACTTCTGGCGATCGATATTCCGCAAGTCATCGGTTCCGGCAAGATCTGCCAGTTGCGGATCGCGTAGAATTGTCTCAAATTCTCTTCTAATCTTTGTCGTGTCTATCTCTGGCGGACGCAGCATGTCTATATAATCTTCCAGGTTCTCGCGAATTGTGGTCGGGTCGATCGCGCTACCTAGTTCTCGCCGCACCGCCGCCGCCGCCGCTTCTGCTGTCTGTACGACTTGCTGATTGACAGCTTTTGCTCCGATCGCAGCGGTAGCCGTTCCCATAATTGCTTGAAAACCAGAGGTTGCCGTATTTACGACGGAACCAACCAAGGAACCGACGGTGGTGGAACTAACCCACACCAGCAGTAAAAAGTAAGCTCCCCAAATCACTAGACCGAGAACTGCTCCCAGTCCTACATCCACGCTCAGCAGGCTTAAACTAACGGCAAGAAAGCTAGCGATGAATAAAGCAATGCTGACAGTTATTAACGTCCAAATACCTACTGCCGTACCAATTTTGCGGATCGTTCCCCCCACACTCCCAGATTCACTGCTACCTGAATCTGAGTCTGATTGCCGTCCTAAATAGGAAATCCCAGCAGCCACAGAGAGGTTTGTTAATACAAGTTGTACGGCAAAGGCAAGAATCACTCCTGATATTAAAGCAACAAAAAATCTCGGACCCGAAAATACAAACGCTGCCTCTGCTGGTGTCGTCACACCCCCATCTGGTGGAGTTAACTGTGCCAGCCAGGAGAAAGGTTTATATAGTCCCAGTAAAATTTCTGGATTCTGAAACATGGTTTTTCCTTCTTTTGTGCTGTGCTGAGCGTCTAAATACAATGTGAGGAGGAAATTTAGGAGCTAAAAATACTATTTAACCCCGTAGCTTAAAAATGCTGCATTTAACAGCGCCAAACATCCACCCCAAGTCTGAAAGCTCTGCCTGTAGTGGGATGAATTCAGATTTACTTCTGAGGCGAGGAAATGTATTTAGCAGCGTTTATGTACGCCAAGATACTAATTACAAGTTGTTAACAATACCAGGCGATCGCTTCATCGCGATTTACACCGTCTATTGATAGAATTCCTCCTGAAAAATTCACTTTATATTAGTCCTAGAGAAGTGCTGCTAGTTTGTACCTCTAGACAGAAAGCAAGAATTAAATTTCCCTTTAAATTAAAGATATGTGAAGCGGCTTATTCGATTAGGAGCAAAAAAATGGAAACTCGCGAACCTCGTCCAGCTACAGATGTACCACCAGTTGCTAAAGCGTACAATGGCGTAGACAGAAACGCATTCATCTTTGGGTTGAATCCTCAAGCTGAGCTATGGAACGGACGTTTGGCAATGATTGGATTTCTCGCCTATTTAATTTGGGACTTAGCAGGCTTTAGCGTTCTACGCGACGTACTACATCTCGTCGGTTACTAGATCTCTCAAACCTCTCTTTTTTAGGGGGTTTCGATCTATAAATCTTGCATTTTTTCAAAGATTCAATATAACAGTCTCTCTTGAAATGTATTTAGGAGAGACTGTTATGCTTTTTACAAAACACTTTTAGTACCAAAATTGAGCGAATAGAATTCGCGTATACATAGGTAAAGTCCACCTGTGCGGACTGATGAATGATTAATAGCAATTCTCGATTACGTGCGTGACATTTGTAGAGATGCACAGTTGTGCGCCCCTACAGAGCGTGTATTTTACCTAATTGATAACCGCTATAAATTTAATGCTATCAACCTGCGGAGGCAGGTTTTGTTTGTGTAGCCGCGAATTCTATTCGCCCAGTATAGCTTTCGGTAAGCGAAACCAGAACTGCGCTCCCCCTTGGGAATTGGTTTTATAGCCGATACTTCCACCCCATTGCTCTACTGTAATTCTACAGAAATATAGCCCTAAGCCAATTCTTCCCGGTCTATTTTTGCCTTGGGAAAACTTTTGAAATAAAGTTGTAGCGATTTCTGGTTCTATGCCAGAACCCATATCGTCAACTGCGATCGTCATGAAATCTCCCTCTTCTGCGATCCCGATTGTTACCGCAGAGTTTGGTGGACTGTGCCTGTAGGCGTTTTCTACCAAATTCGTTATCGTTCGCTCCAGACGTGACTTTTCTCCTACAACTTTCCATTCTCTGGTTTTATCAACATCGATTTGTAGCCGTAAATCGATCTGATTGAGAAAGAAAACTGGTGATAAAGCATTCACAACTTCTAAAACGCAAGCTAGCGCATCTGGTGCTTGTTGCGGATCGTTTCCCAACCCTTCCAAAGTCTCAATTTCAGCTGCAAAAGCATCTAAAATTTCTCGAATTAATGTCTCTTGTTTTTGACACTGCTTTTTACCAATATTTAAGTATTCTTGCGCTTTGGAATTGAGGTTTTGGAGTGAGAGTAGCTCGAAACAATACTTGATCCCCGTTAACTGTCCGGCAAGATCGTGAACGATACAATGAATTAATACTTCTTTTTTTTGAATTTCTTTTAACAGATTGTAGTAATTTAAACTGTTTTCTCTAGCTTTTTGGAGTAGAAACTGATGCTCTTTATAATTAGAAGCAATTAATAATATTTTTTTCTCATTTAGACAAACTGCTGAAGCCTCTAAGTAAAATTCTTGTCCTGATAAATCAGTTTCCGTCCACAGTCCAGATTTAATTCTTCCCGATTGATTTTTCTGCCAAAAGGCTTCTGCGTCGATCAAAAAATTATCGAGTACGGGAAATTTCTGTCCCGGCATCAACTGTTGTTGTAAGTCAGTATCTCTATAAAATTGTACGAACCATACAGGTGCAGTACCGATGAGCTTGAATGAATCATACTCCAATCGTTCTAGAACAACGACATTTAGTGCCGCAAATAGCTCATCTATGATGCTTTCCTCGCTCATGCTACTAAAAACGTAAAGATAGGTATTGGTTCGCTAGCAATGCCTTTAAATATAGTATGACTTCTCCTAAAACAAGTTTGCATCTCACCGATGCGCTCGTATGTGTTGAGATCGATCGCGATCGCGTTAGGAGTTGCTTGAAATCCTAGCTGTTCTATAATTGCCATGCGATCGCCAACAGCAATTAAAGTTTTTTGATTCTGACTACCAGTAATACCCACAATCAGGGAACCAGAAACAATACTGATGCCGACACTAAAAGCAATGCATTTATCGACTTGCCGCACCTGACTTATCTCTCGTACTGCCTCTACAACTCGGATCGCTGCTTCAATCGCACGCACCGCAGGCGAACCAGTCACCGGAAGTATGCCAAAAAAACTTGTCACAGCATCCCCAAAACCTTTACTCACTATCCCACCTCGATCTAGTAACGGCTGCACGATCGTGGAAATATATGAGTTGAGAGTGGCGATCGCTTCTGCTGGCGGGTAATCTTCAATCGAGGAGTTGAGGCTGCAAATCTTAGCTAAAAGAATAGTCACATCTCGGCGATCGCCTTTCTCTAATGCTGTCACTAATTCCTGCGATAAGTTAGCTGCAATTCGATCGTGTAGGCTTTGCTCTAGCAATCGAGAGTGATGTTGGCGAATTAAGCTCAAATCGTTGCTTTGTTGCTGAAGGATGCTGTACTGATGCTCGTATCGTCTTGCATCCAATAATAGTATCCAGTCGCCTTCATCCGCAGAAAAAATGTGAACCTCGGCAGCAACTCCCGACTCCATTTTTATGCAAGGTAGGATAATTGGCAAATTCCGAAAGGGTAGCAATCCCGCTAAAAATAAAATCTTTTTTTCAACCAACTCTCCTCGTTCGAGATGATGAAATCCATACAATGATAATTGACCTCCCCAGCTCGCTAAATAGCCATTCTTTACTAAAAAGTAAGCTGGATAACGACTTTCAAAAATTGATTCTTGAAAGTACTTGACTATAGATTTAGGGAGGTGAGACATCCATTGCCTCCAGCATTTGTTGTGTGAGTTTGGCAAAGGCTTCTTCTACACCTGTAGCTGTTTTAGCACTAGTCTCGATCGCCGTCCAGTTTTTTTGTAAAAGACTATCCACTACTGAATTCTCTATTTCCCAATCTGCTGTTAAATCTGATTTATTCAATACCAATATAAAGGGAACTTTGCCAATAGTTTCCTCTACCTTCTGTTGTAAAGATAATGCTTTATCTAAAGTATAAAGACGCGTTCCATCCACGACTAGAAGATAACCAGATGCACCTCTTAAATAAGACATCTGCAATTTCTGAAACTCGTCTTCACCATGGATATCCCACAGAATTAGATTGACTTCTCGTTCTGCAATTTTAACTAGTTTTTTATCAATCTTTACTCCTACGGTAGAATGGTATATTTCTGAGTAAATACTTTTAACGAATTGCGATACTAGACTCGTTTTTCCCGTAGCAAACGCA
Source organism: Chroococcidiopsis sp. (assembly GCF_051657925.1). NCBI lineage: Bacteria > Bacillati > Cyanobacteriota > Cyanophyceae > Chroococcidiopsidales > Chroococcidiopsidaceae > Chroococcidiopsis > Chroococcidiopsis sp. The sequence goes on along the minus strand of NZ_JBOFLP010000202.1, from coordinate 13,221 downwards.
CCGACCATACATATTTTTTTTTGAATCATATCTCAAACAGCAAATTTTTTCTAGGGTGCATCCGTTAAAAATACCTTAAAAGAAACGCGACGATTCATTTCTGGATTATTTTGGCTGACATCTTGTTGCCAAGGTTCTTGCGTTCCCACGCCAATTGTCGTTAAATTGGACGATCTTATTCCTCGCGAAACCAAAACTAATGAAATTTGCTTTGCTCTAGCTTGACTGAGATACATATTATGCTCTGTCGAACCATCGCTATCTGCGTGTCCTTTAATTTCGACTCGTACGTTCTTCTGCAAAATTGAAGCCATCTTTGTGAGTTTTTGAATAGCTGCAACGATCTTCTCTAATTTCTGTTGTTGATTTGGTAAAAGTTGCGGGCGATCGTTCGCGAATAAGAGAATTTCTCGTTCTAATTCAGTTTTAGTTTTGAGCAATTCTTGGAGTTCAATTGTAGTTAGATGCTCTGTCTGTAACTGCGACACTCCAGGGAGATTAGGAGCCAATTTTTTTGCTCGAACGATCCACTGTTGCGGTGCAGTACCAGTCATATAAAGAACGCCATTGCGATCGACTTTCAAACTCGTAGTTTCTGGTGGTTGTAATAATTTTTCCGCTCTTTTAGTCACAAATTGCGGATCTAGGGAAATGTAAGATTCCCAACGACTGACAACATTTTTAGGGTCGATCTCTGCATCTGAAATTAATTGAATCGGATCGACAGCCAAAGGATCGCGCAATCCCGATATATGATACTTGCCAAAATGTTTTTCAGCACTAACGACAACTATTCCTGGCGAGTTTAACGTATTTAAATACGCCTGCCATTTTTGTCGAGCTTGAAAAGACATAAAACTCCACAATCCCAGCGTACAAAAGAGTCCGCTTATCAATAATAATAAAAGCGGTGAAGGTTTTTCTGATGTACTTTGATACTGGGCTTGAAGGCAATTTTCTAAATAAGGCTTGCTAGCTTCAAATGGAGTGTCGTCGCCGCGAAAATTCAACAATGTCTGGTAAAATTCCTTGTGAATTGTTTCTAGGGTAGCTTGAAAATTTTCTCTTAATTCTTTAGGTGCATTACCTCGAATTATGCCTGCTAAAATTGCTTGGGGACCTTGCTCGATCCAAATCGTCAATTCGCCAAATTCTAGCGCGTTCAACCGATCTTGTTGCTTAACCTTAAACGAGTCTTGCACGAAATCTTGAATTGCTTTTAACATAGCTGCAACTAGATCTGCATCTTGTGTTGCGGTCAGATCTACTGCCAAGCTATGTAATAATAGTCCAGTGTGACGATGAATTAAAAAGACTTCCTCTACCCGATAAACTAGCGTTCGTAGCAAGACAACTTCGGCAAAAGACTTACCAGTTTGCATTGCTTCTAAGCGCCAGCGAAAACTTCTTGGAGTTAAGCTATGGTCGAGAGCTTGATTAAAGGTGGCAACAAAAGTTTTCAGCGCTGCCATTGCAGCTTTGCGACTAGCAGGTCCGATGATAGGAAACAAAGCATCGGACAGCGTATTCAAGTCTTTTTTGACAGAGGTTTGAATTGCTTGTTCTACGGTAGGTACGACAGCTTGAGTCAGTTGGTCGTCCTGCATTGACCTGAGAATAATTGCCTCTGGTAAAACCCGAGTGACATCTTCGACTCGGAGTTGCGATTTATCGAGTTTTGCTTGGAGTTCGGGACCGAAAAGTAAATCCCGTAATTCGGCGATCGCTTCCTCTTCGGTAGTAAAATTCTGGTGGGGTGGTGGTTGCGATCGCGCTGTTGGTGTCTGTGGCTGTTGTTCCAACACCATCTGACGCAATTGAGCTAAGACTTCTACTTCAGCAGCAGTGAGATGGGTGTCTTGCGATCGATCCAACAGACTCTCTAGCTCAGTCAGTGCCTCAGCTTCAGAGCTTGAAGTTCTGTCAGTAGATTGGCGACGAGACGAGTCAGTCATTTGCCGGTCATTTCCTTATATCCCCCATACTCACATTGAATTGTATAGCCACCTGTAGTCAAGAGGACATGAAACACCGACAAATCTTATACAAATAGTTAGGATAAGAGAGTTTGGTTTAGGTCAGATGTATTGGTTGCCAACTGTCATTAGAGTGCTTGCCTCAGATAATTGACAGTTAAGGTAACGGCGCGATCAACTGTTGGTTCTCGATCGTAGAAATCAAACTGCGTAATATTGGGCAACCAAATAATTTGTTTATTTTTTTTAGGGATTGCCGCGAAAAATTGACGCGCTCCATCGGGAATTGCGGCTTTTTCACTATGGACGAATAGTGTAGGGACTTTAATTTTTTCGGCTTGCGGCATGGCGCTAAAGGTGAGCCAATCTGCCCAAGACATTACCGCGAACTGGTTATCCCACTGTGGAATCGCCCCTCGTTTTGGATTGAGATAGTAATCAAAATCGCCATACATAGCAGCCTGCTTATTACTCCTGCTGATGGCAGGTACGTAATCGGCTTTACCCGTTCGCTCGAATTTAGTTGCTGCTGCTTTAGCAGAGGCAATTTTCTGCTGCACTGCGGCTTCACCACCATACATAGCATTCACTAACTGAGTATCGTGAATCCAGGGTCGACGGCAGCAAAAGCCTTAATCTGAGGATCTTCAGCAGTAGCTACAGCCATGTAACCTGCACTAGCACAAATGCCCAATCCGACAATGCGATCGCGATCTACAGGATCGATAGTTTGCAGAAACGCGACAGCATTTTTAATATCAGTAACTTTAGCTGAAGGAGATTCAAAATTACGTGGCTCACCACCACTTTCACCATAAAAGCGGAAATCAAACGCCAGCGCTGCATAACCCTGCTCGGATAGTTTCCGGGCATACAACCCAGCCATTTGCTCTTTTACTGTCGTCCACGAACCTGCAACCACCACTGTCGGTAGTTTGTCACCTGCTTTGTAGTTGGCTGGTAAATACAAGTTACCAACTAATTTTTCACCCTCGCTTTGAAATGTAACTCGGTTGAGTCCGGGTTTAAGATTAGTATTTGAGGTGCTGGCAACTGCCGTGACAGTCTGAGATAATACGCGATCGCTCGATACTGTAGATGCAAAATTTAGCAGAAAAGCGATCGCAATGATGACTCTAGTTGTTGGTTTGCAATAAATCCGTCTCAATATTGAAGCTAAAGCAATCATTTAACCTAGTCCTCCACCGTCTATATCGAGTAATGCTCCTGAAACATATGAAGCCCGATCTGAGGCAAGCCACAAAACAGCTGTTGCCACCTCCTCTGGTTTGCCAATGCGTTCGATTGGGTAAGTTGCGGCTAATTGCTCTTTGCTCATTTTCCAGTCTCGTTCGACTCGATCGACCATTGGAGTGTCAATTAGTCCTGGCGCGATCGCATTGACGCGAATGTTCTTACCTGTATATTCCTGGGCAGCAATTGTACTCATGTGAATCACAGCGGCTTTGCTAGCTCCATAGCCGACGATGTTTGGAAAAGCACGATGTCCGCCAATACTCGCCATATTGACAATTGCCCCGCCTCCAGCTTTGAGCAACTGGGGAATTTCATATTTCATCCCCAAAAATACGCCCCGTGCATTCGTATTCATCAAGTCGTCAAATTCATCAGTTAGCGTGTCAGCAATTGGATTGGGGGGAAAATCTACCCCTGCATTGTTAAAAGCGATATCTAGCCTGCCATACTTGGCAACGCAACCATTCACAAAAGCTTGCACGTCCTTTTCTTGACGCACATCTGCCCGCATATAAGTTGCATCACCACCTGCTTGTTTAATTTCTGTTTGCACTTTTGCACCCAGATTCTCCCGCCGCCCGCAAAAAAAGACTTTTGCCCCTTCCCGTGCAAAGGCTTTTGCTGTCACCATCCCGATTCCAGAAGTAGCTCCGGTAATCAGCACGACTTTTTGAGCAAATTGACCGTGATTTGCCGATTCTGAAGTTGAGGGATTGGGTTTTCGACCTTGTGCTTGAGCAATTTGGGTTGCCCCTACGGTAGCCGCAAGACTGGTAGCTCCAACGGTGAGGATACGACGACGTGAAACGTCTGACATGGCGATTGTTCCTAGTAAGTCAAAAGTCAAAAGTTAAAAGTCAAAAGTTAGAGTTTTAAAAGCTAAAACACTGATGCATATGTTGAAAAGGGAAAAAGACTAAAAGGTATGTTCTCAAACTCATTCAGACGTGTCTAGGAAAATATTGCTCTACTAACAGCCATCAGTTGACAGGAAACAAGGGACAGTCAACCGTCAACCAACAAACATATATTGACTTGGCGTAACACCGACAAAGCGCCGAAAATACATACCAAAGTGACTTTGATCGTAAAATCCTATCTGCGATGCTACTTCAGCAATCTTCGCTCCCTGATTCAATAACTGCTTGGCGCGATCGATCCGCAACTGCATTTGATAAACGTGGGGTGGAACGCCAATTTCCTTACTAAACACGCGACATAAATGAAAGCGGCTGAGTTGAGTTATGTTGGCAAGTTGTTCTAAGGAAATGTTTTGCGTGTAGTTGTCGCGTAAAAAATCTCGCGCCCGCATGACTTCAGGACGCGATCGCTTCAAGGGTGCGATCGCCAAATTGCCAGCATAACGAGCGATTAATTGCGCTAGTAGCAGCAACAAAACTGAATCTCGCTCTAATTCAACTCCAGGCTGAGTTGCAAGTTGATAAAATTGGAGATAAGCATCAGTGAGTTCTGAATCGCAGATCGAGAGGGATTCAAAAAACGGTAGGTTTGTAGTTTTTCCGACGACTTCGGTGGCAACAGCTTGTAGGCGATCGCTAGCTGCATTCATCATCAAATAAGTAGCAGGAGCAGGTACGTAGGTTTTCTCGCTAGGCGCATGTACTTCCCCTGGATGAATAATGCTCAGGCTTCCTTCAGGTAAGTGATGCCAAGCTCCGCGATAATAATACTCTCCTTGCCAATCGAGACATAAGGCAAACTGATATTCGGCATGGGTATGTTTGGGAATCGGCTCTACAGTACCGCAGGTGTATGAATAGCGTTCTAGTAGCAATCCTTCTAATTGCCATGTGTTAACAGTTACTTCTGCTGTTTCTGGCATCGATCGCCCATTTTTGGTAGGTGTTGGATTTACTCTACCAGCAGGGGGATTGCTAATTGATTTATATTATGGTTTGACAGTATTATTGCAGTTTATCAACCTAAGATGCTGGTTTGTGAATTGCTACACCAGCCATCACGAACGAGATTCCAACCAGATCTTTCAGCATCGGGATTTGGGCAAGAACGATCGCACCAACTATAGTTGCAGTCGCAGGTAGCAGTGATAGCATAAGCGCGAATGTATTGCGTGGCAAGCGAGACATAGCTAGTTGGTCGCAGATATAAGGAATTATGGAGGAACAGACTCCAACACCAACGCCTGCAAGTATCAGTGTGGGGTGGGGTAACGCGGCTACTGCTTCAGAGAATCCAATTGGCATCACAAAAATAAATGCAGCCGCCATCGCAGCACCAAGGCGATTAACACCTTCACCTGCTCCCTGACGTGCAATTCGGTGTCCGAGGATAACATATGTCATGAATAGTAAACCGTTGACGATCGCATAAGTAAGCCCTAACGCATCGCTAGACCAAAGAACATCAGTTAGGATAAACACCCCAGCTACCGACAGCAGCAAGGCTATGTAGTTATGTATAGATCTCAAACCAAATAGCGCGATCGCTATTGTGCCAACAAATTCTATGGCAGCTACTAAACTGAGTGGTAAGCGGTCAATTGCCAGATAAAAGGCACTATTCATCAATGCAAGACAAGCTCCCAACAACCATAGCGCGATCGCCACTTCTCGATTTACCGAACGAAAGGTTTTCCAAGGCTTAGTCCAGATCGTCAAGATTAATGCTGCACTAACAATCCGAAACCAAGCAACACCAAGTACGCCAACGTGTTGAAACAGCAGCACGGCGAATGAGGGACCGAGATAGTGAAAGATTGCACTGATGACGAACCAAAGGTGAGGTGGTGCGATCGCAGCGCGAGACAACAATGCTCTTGTTATTTTCATGCACTTATGTTATCAAGGCTTATTTGCAGTTTATATACTTATAAAAAGGTTAATTACAAATTCGAGCTAAAAAATGAAGGAAATAATGTCAAGTCACCTACAGATGAAAAAAATACAATTAGATAGCGTAGACGTACAACTACTTCACTCATTGCAAGCAGATGCAAGAACGTCAATTGCCGATCTTGCCAGATTGCTGAATATGTCGGCTCCCAGCGTCTCCGAACGCTTGCGCCGCCTAGAGGAGTCGGGAGTCATTCAAAATTTCACTATTGAAATAGAGCCAAAAATGCTCGGCTATTCTCTAGCGTTTTACATTCGGATTCGTCCACTCCCTGGACTACTGCCAAAAGTAGCTTCTCTAATTGTTGAGATCGAAGAAATTGTAGAATGCGATCGCATTACAGGTGATGACTGCTTCATTGCCAAAGCATACACCAAGTCTGTCGATGAGCTAGAACGTATTATCGATCGCCTGATTCCTTATGCTCAAACTAATACATCTATAATCCAATCGTCACCGATTAAAAAACGGCTCCCTCCATTAAGTTCTACATGACTGAAATTTTCAGTTAATTTAAGAAATGTCAGATAGTCAACATAACCGCTGAAAAAATATGATTTTAACCACAGCCAGCTTAGTTGGCGACAAGCGCGTCGTGCAGCATCTCGGTATTGTCAGTGGCGAAGCGATTCTAGGGGCAAATATTTTTCGCGATTTCTTTGCCGGAATTCGGGATATTGTCGGTGGTAGATCTGCTGGTTACGAGCGATCGCTCAGAGAAGCGAAAGATACTGCTATGCGCGAGATGATTCAGCAGGCTGAAGCTCTCGGTGCTAATGCGGTAATTGGCATTGACATCGATTACGAAACCATTGGTGTTGGCAATGGCGGTAGTATGTTGATGGTGGCAGTCAGCGGTACTGCTGTTGTGTGCCAGTAATCGTCTCGATAACTTTCTTTAAATGGAGCTAAGCGGATTCGAACCGCTGACCCCCTCAATGCCATTGAGGTGCTCTACCAACTGAGCTATAACCCCGCGCAAGTGCGTTTTTTATTATGCCTGAAATCTCTCTTTGCTGTCAATCCGCACTATTTAATTATTTTAAGCATTAATATCCGCGTGCTAGGTAGCTCATGCAGTTTCCCATCAAAAAGTAGACAACTAACATGGCTGCGGCACTAGCTGCCACTAACACCCCTGCCAGCATCATCGAAAATTCCTTCTTCGCAAACGCCTCTTCCATCAGGTGCAGCGACCAAGCTACTAAAGCTACGTCGAAAATGAGAATAACTGTCAGCATTTTTTAAGATATTTTAAAACATATTTCATATATCTTAACTAATTCTCAGGAACCTGGTCTTAATTAGAGGTTAAGTTTTTCTTGCTACAGAAATTTGGCAAATTAATCGTAGCGATTAGATCTAATTAAGACGGATGGGGCAGTTGCGATCGCTCAAATAGGATTTAATTTGTCCTACACTCAGCTGACCGTAATGCAGCAATGAAGCTAACAAAGCAGCTTCAGCTCTCCCCTCAGTCAAAGCAGTGTAAATATGCTCGCAGTTTCCCGCACCACCAGAGGCGATAACTGGGATTTCTACAGATGAGGCGATCGCGCCAGTTAATTCTATGTCATACCCTGCTTGAGTGCCATCGGCATCCATACTCGTTACCAACAACTCCCCAGCACCTCTTCGGGCAACTTCCTGCGCCCATTGCAGAGCATCTATACCAGTGTTCTCCCGTCCACCACGAACGTAAACGTCCCATCCAGGGTTGTTGACATCCTGCCGTCGCCGTGCATCAATAGCCACTACTATACACTGATTGCCAAAGCGATCGCTGGCACGATTAATTAGGTCTGGGTCTTTAACTGCGGCGGAGTTGATGCTAACCTTATCTGCTCCTGCTCTTAACAAATTTTTAATTTGTTCTAAGGATTGGATGCCCCCGCCGACAGTGAGAGGAATAAACACTTGTTCGGCAGTACGATAAACCACATCAAAAATAATGTCACGGTCTTCGTGGGTAGCAGTAATATCCAGAAATACCAACTCATCCGCCCCAGCTTCGTTATATACTTTTGCCAACTCTACCGGATCGCCTGCATCTTGGAGATTGACAAAGTTTACTCCCTTCACAACCCGCCCCGCCTTTACGTCCAAGCAAGGCAAAATTCTTTTAGCTAACATGGTGCTGCATCTGAATGACTCCAGAGATTATACATATATAAGTGGTAGTTGGTAGTTGGTAGTTGGTAGTTGACGGTTGACGGTTGACGGTTGACGGTAAACGCGCTTCGCTACACTCCGTGAAGACGGTTGACGGTTGACGGTTGACGCTCCTCTGCTCCTCTGCTCCCCTGCTCCTCTGCTCTCTTCAACCCCTCACTCCTCACTCCTCACCCCTCGTTATGGCAATTATTTCCTCTAAACAACCGTCAGAACCTTCTAAGCCTGCAAAAAAGCAACAGAAGAAACCTCAACCTCAGCCTGTTGTAGAGGATTTGTTGCAACCGCAGGCAACTGTGGAGGAACAAGGCAAACAAGAACAAAGCTTGCGCCCCCATACATTTGCCGATTACATCGGACAAAAAGACTTGAAGGAGGTGCTATCAATTGCGATTCAAGCCGCTAAAGCTAGAGGAGAAACTTTAGATCATTTATTGTTATATGGTCCGCCTGGTTTGGGTAAAACTACGATGGCGCTAATTTTGGCTGGGGAAATGGGCGTAGACTGCAAAATTACCAGCGCCCCAGCTTTGGAAAGACCTAGAGATATTATGGGTCTGCTGGTGAGTCTCAAACCAGGAGATATTCTATTTATTGATGAGATTCATCGCCTGTCGCGGATGGCAGAGGAAATTTTGTATCCGGCGATGGAAGATTATCGTCTGGATATTACTATCGGTAAAGGAGCGAGTGCCAAAACTCGCAGTATTACGCTACCTAAGTATACCTTGGTAGGAGCGACAACCCGCGCTGGGGCGCTATCTTCGCCATTACGCGATCGCTTCGGTTCGGTGCAGCGGTTGCGATTTTATGAACCAGCGGAATTGTGTCAAATTGTGTTGCGGACGGCTGAGTTATTGCAAACACCAATTAGCGATGACGGGGCGTTGGAACTTGCTAAGCGATCGCGAGGTACGCCACGTATTGCCAACCGCCTGTTAAAACGAGTGCGAGACTATGCCGAAGTCAAAGCAGCAGGTACAATTACGCAAAATGTAGCCGCAACAGCTCTAGAATTATATCAGGTAGACCCTTGCGGTCTAGATTGGACAGACCGAAAAATGCTGAGCGTGACGATCGAACAATTTAATGGTGGACCCGTAGGGATTGAAACCCTAGCAGCGGCGACGGGTGAAGATATCCAAACAATTGAGGAAGTCTACGAACCTTATCTGATGCAAATCGGTTACTTACAACGGACTCCTAGAGGTCGCGTCGCCACTGTTGCGGCATACAAGCATTTAGGTTTGAAACCACCCAACGAACAACTATCGTTACTGTCGCGGTCAGATTTATGATTTACAACCCCAGTTGGACGCGCTTCAATACGGACAAGATTGAATTTGTCGGTGCCAATCTGCGCGTCTGCGTGCTGACACTTTTACTCAGTGCGCTGTTCATAGTGGGGTGGGTAGAACCAGCTGTTGCCCAATCTCCGCCGCCAAATCTGAGTGCAGAACAGTTACAAAATCTAGAGAAATTGGCGAATGAAGCTTTCGTGCTAACGGAAAAAGGTAACTTTCCCCAAGCTGAATCTTATTGGACGCAAATTATTGAGGAATTTCCCACAAATGCGGCAGCTTGGAGTAACAGAGGCAATTCTAGAGTTAGTCAAAATAAATTAAATGAAGCGATCGCCGATTATAACAAAGCGATCGAACTTGCCCCAGGCGTGACCGATCCTTTCTTAAATCGCGGTGCGGCTTTGGAAGGTTTGGGAAAATGGGAAGAAGCGATCGCTGACTATAATCATATTTTAGAAATCGATCCTAACGATGCGATGGCATACAACAATCGCGGTAATGCTGAAGCAGGTTTGGGACAATGGGAAAAGGCGATCGCCGATTACAAAAAATCTGCCGATACTGCCCCTAATTTTGCTTTTGCCCGTGCCAATTATGCCCTAGCTTTATATCAAGATGGTCAAAAAGATAAAGCCTTGCGCGAACTGCGAAATATTATTCGCAAATATCCTCAATTTGCCGATGTTCGCGCTGCTTTGACTGCTACGCTTTGGGAACAGGGCAATCAGGGAGAAGCAGAAAGTAACTGGGTTGCTGCTGTAGGCTTAGACCCTCGTTATAAAGACATTAACTGGGTCACAAAGATTCGCCGTTGGCCCCCCACTATGGTTGTAGCTTTAGAAAAGTTTCAACAGCTTAAGTAGTACTCATTGGATATGTGCATTTTGCACTTCTCTCATAGAGAGTGTAAGTATTATTGCGGTTCAATCGTGCAACCTTGCCAGCACCTACATAAGCATCTCCCTTTTTAAAATCCTGATGACGTATAGCGGTTCGGGCTATTCGGAAGCGATCGAGATTAGTGATGTAGTATGCGATTACTAAACTAGTGTAAAAAAGCCATAGCTTGGGATCTTTCATCAAATGAAGCGATCCAAAAATACCCAAAACATCAGCCAAGAGTCCAACAAACGGTAAGATTAGTGCAAATAGGATACCTGTTCTGTTCCTTACTGATTGATGACTGATTGGTGCAGCTTGAGAACCATTAACTTCTTGAAGTTCAGTTGAGTCAGGAGATGAGTGGTTTTGCTTGACATTGAAGGTATTGGCAGAACCAGCCTTACCGACCTGAAAGTTATTAGAGTGATTGCCTCTTTGATTTTGATTCATTGATTTACAGTATTGACAAGTGTTTAGTTGTAAATTACTGTAAAAATCAGGCAGAATACATTAATACTACAGTGTAATGTCGTTTGTTATTTTAAAACTATTAAAAAATTTGGAAACTTACCGTACTAAGTGTTTTTGTCAGTAGTACTGATTACTTCAACAAACGGATGAAACCTGCTTGTTCAAAATGACGGTCTGTTGTTAGTGCTTCTGTAATACCATACTATTGCATAATCTCAAAGCTCGAACAATCAACTAAACTCCATTCTTTATCTTGTCGCCGTGTAAGTAATCGCCATGCTTGTTCATCGGTAGCAAGCTCTATATGTATAATCTCTACGTAGGGAGAAGCTTTCAATCCTTCAATAAACGCAACAATTACCGATCTCTGAATCCGAAGTGGACTGGTCAAAAGTGCTACAAGTTCCGTTATTATGTAATTGGTTGTGATGAGTTTACGTTTCTGTTGTCGTGCAATTCGATAAATTGTAGACGCTAACACATAATAATCTTGAGACGAATCAACTAAGTTTCCCCAACCAGATGTATCGGCAAAGATATTAGTCATTGATATTATATAGACTTAATCTCGCTCTGTAGTATCTTGATGCGATCGCCCAAGATATCGATCGTGTTGCTCTGTCCAGCCAGGAATATTACTATTAAATGCACCGATAAATTGTTCTAGCGGATCGTCAACCTGCTTTTGAGTTGCTGCTATCAGCTGTTGTATAGCTAATTCTTCTGGGGTTTGTCCTGTTTGCTCCGCTATCTCTAAAAGCGATTTATATATATCTTCTGGTATATCTAACACTATTTTTTGTCCCATCTGCGATCGCCTCTCATATCCTCGTTCTTATCTGCTTGTAGTATATCTCGACAAAACTATAATTTTTCCTATCTCTTTGCTTTTCAAATTGCCCGAAAACAAATGGGCGCACAGTTGTACGCCCCTACAAACGTATTGTAAATCTATACCTACGCCATTGGCAAAGAAGGGCGATCGCTCATTAAAGCTTTAGTACTCGATTCACCCGCACGTTGGATCTGGCGCGTCATGCGAATCGTACAGAGAGTGACTGCACTCCACTGTCCTAATAGTGCTAAAAAGATGGTTGTATTGCTGGCTTTTTCTAACGCAAACCAAGCAAAAGGAGTAAACAACCATAACCCAGGAATTTGTTGTGGTGCAATTGATAGCACGGTGAGAATGGCTGTGGGTAATAAAATGACCGCACCCAAAGCCCCAGCAATCCACAAACCTTGCTTTTGCGCCCGCATAAATGTTAAAAGTTGGGCGATCGCAGCACAGATCAGTAATAAATTACCACCAATAACCATACTCAAGAAAGCGGGTTGTTTGTCAATCGGTTGTAAGACAAAGGTAATCCAAAGAGTTAGAGTTATAGCAGCAATAGCTAAGTTTAGTGCGATCGCCAGTATAGCTGGGCTTTTTTCTCCCCACGTCAAATCTTTTACTAGCGAAGAACTCAAGAACTTTTGACGATTGCTAACTCTTTCCCGTCGATATCTTGCCCAATCTTGCAAGGCTTGACGCTGTGGTGTGAGAGTTACAATCAAACAGATAAACAATACCAAGTTATAGACAAGCAATTCTTGAAAGTTATGCCCGAGATTGGTTGAATATCGATATTTAGGTGTTGTAGCAGCAAATGCAACTAAAATCGCCTCCAAACTTGCCACCATCAAGTAACTTTGGCTCTTGCTAAAAATGGTTTTACTAGGATTATGGAATCGACGCTGCAAAGCTTGCCAAATCCAGTACGTCCCAAACCCAAAGTTGAGAACTGCCAAACCCAACGTTGCCCACAATGCATCGCCTATAGGCAGATAGAATAATTCTAAATCTGCCGTGCGAAGCAGCGACAAACTATAGTTTTCTAATTCAGTTGCCTTAGCGATTTGCTCAAAAATCAGAAATGGTGAAAACAAATTTAGCCAGTCTGACGGTGTATGAAGTACAGGTTTGGCAGTGGCAATAAATAGACACACAAATGCTGCACCGCTACCTAACCATGCTTGAAATCCACCTAGCCAAGCACTCCCTAAACCAAATAGTAAAGCAGCACTGAAAAAGAAAATACAGCTAGCAATTACTAGTCCGTAAAAGCTGAAAATTAAACTTAGAGGAACGTGCGCCCCAATCCCGGCAATTAAATGTAGCGGTACAGCCAGACCCACCACGATATACAGCAAACTTGGTACACCCAATAGTTTACCAATTAAAATACTTTTAGCTGATTGAGGGCTGAGGCGAATAAAATTGAGTGTGTCTCGACGTTCTT
>NZ_JBOFLP010000201.1:0-24998 GCF_051657925.1 Chroococcidiopsis sp. | reverse complement strand
GTGAATAAAATTTTGCACGATCCGATGGTACAGTTGCGATCGCAGCAGGATATTGAGGCGAGGCGACGTTGTATGCAAACTCTTCAAGTCCTGTTTAATTTGGATGCTGAGGAACAGTTTGGTTAGCTTGTCATTTGTCGTTCGTCATTCGTAGGGGCGGGTTCACCAAAAATCTTTGTATTCACATCTAGATATCACTCCAGAAGTATAGTTTTAGCTAGCTAGCTCGACAGAAGCATCTTGGTGGAACCGAATCACCCGTGAAAGTGAAAGTCGATTATTTCCAGAAGGACACACTGTTAGTGCGATGCTACCTTGACCGGAATCTAGTACTTGCTTGACAGTACAGATTTGTCTCTTGCTATTACAATAGGCAACAATGCGATCGCCAATCTGAATGTTTAATGCTTGAATTTTCATTTGACTACCAGAGTATGAGAAGCTTGCTGTCCAGCTTTCTGAGTCCAAATCTCACCAGATAATGGTAGATGAGACATCTTGACCTCAAACGGATGTGGTGGTTCTAGCGCAAATGAGTTAAAACCTTTTTCATGAGACTGAACTAAGCTAACTATCCAGGGAAGAAAATCTAAGATTTCTTCTGGCAATAGAGTTAACTCGAAGTACCAACGCTGATTCAGTTTTTGATAGTCTTGATGCTGTTTCGTAAATGTAGCTATACCAGCACCTTTATTAATAGCTAACTTCAGCAGAAATGGACGGTTGGGGATTAATTCATCAGGTGATAAGTGGACGTAAATATATACATAGTTTAATCTTTGTTGACGATCTACCCAAGAAGCTATAGAAGGATTACTAGCGGATGAGTTACTGTTAGTAATAATTACTGGAACTCCCATCTCTGTAGCAAAGAGAGAATAAAACTCACGCCTTAATTGAGTAACAATGCGTATTGCTTCTGGAGTCATATTTTAAGTGGTTTTTCTACTTAAGTTGCTTTCATGTCTGGCTATTTTGTCAATGCTAAACGTGGTGTTTGGAGTTGCGAAAATGCAGTCATTCCAATCTAGCTGCGCTGCTTTGTAATAGAATCAACTAGGCTAGAATTTAGCCAACCTGCTCCGCAAGCTATTTTCAAAAACAAAAGGGCAGACTCCTTGTCTACCCTCAAACCTTAGAGTCAAATTCTTTGTCTTACAGTTTAGTAACGACGAGAGTATCCCCCGTTACTGCTTCCACGTCTACCATCAGACGAGCCTCTGTCTTCTCTAGGCTTTGCTTTATTAACCTTCATATTCCGCCCCATCCACTCAGCGCCATCGAGGGCATCAATAGCAGTGGTTTCTTCGGCATCTGTATCCATTTCTACGAATGCAAAACCACGCACTCGACCTGTTTCGCGGTCGGTTGGTAATTGAACTCTTTTTACAGATCCATACTGTGCAAAAGCGGCGCTGAGGTCTTCTGGCGTTACCTCATATGATAAGTTACCTACATAAATTGACATACATTGTCTCCAAAATCAGAAGGTGCAGAGATTTAGATTTCGGAGAGAAGCCTGTTGATTTTAATCACAAACAATACAACCGAATTTCATTGTCTCGTCTATATGCTACCGCATTATGAGATTTTTGTACGATCGCGATCGCGGTGATAACGATCTCAATGGCGCGCTAGTTGACCTTTTAGAGCCAGCTTCAATTTTTGTCTTTTCGCCAGCGTCCCCTCACCAAGCGGATTTCGTCGTAGGAATAATCCTCGCCTAAATATTCTCGAATTGGGGTAAGGGAAATATCGCCAAGTTTTTCTAAAGCTTGACAAATTTTAATCTGGCGATCGCGATCGACTAACCGATCTAAATCCACATTCTGGTTTTTTTCCACTAAATCTGATAAGTGACGGATAATTGTTGTCGGGCGCAAATCTCGCTTTTGGGCAATTTCTACTACACTCAATCCTTGTTGATATAAATGTAACGTAAATTGTTCGGTATCGGTTGGCGCGTTTGAAGTTTGGGTTTGAGTATAAGCCTGAATTTCTATTAAAAACTTTTTGCCATACTGAGCTATCTTATGTGAGGTTACACCCGAAAGTTTAGCCAATTCAGTTAAAGTTTGTGGTTGCTGCAATGCCATTAATTTCAGCGTAGAATCGGCAAAGATGACATAGGGTGGAACTGATTGTTCGTCAGCAATTTCTTTACGCAGCGATCGCAATTTTTGAAATAACATTTCGACTTCAGCCGTTCGTGCTTCTAACGGTTGAGCCGAGAGGTTTGGGGTGCTATCGATTGCAATTGAAACTGTCCGCTGTCGCCGCATGACTTCCCAACTTGCAGCATTAAGTTTTAAAACAGAATAACCATCAGTTGTTTGTTCTAGTAAACCTTGGTGTAGTAGCGATCGCCCTAATAAACGCCATTCTTCAACAGTTTTATCTTTACCAATTCCGTAAGTTGAAAGTTTGTTATGACCGTATTGCAAAACTTTCTGATTTTTAGAACCGCGCAAGATATCAATAATGTGATTCATGCCAAATTTCTCTTTGCAACGCGCCACGCAAGAAAGAAATTTCATCGCCTCGATTGTCCAGTCGGCAACTGGTTTAGGTGCAAGACAATTATCGCAACCGCTACATTGTCCAGCAAATCGTTCGCCAAAATAGCCTAAGACAATTGTGCGCCGACAATCTGTTCCTTCGGCAAAATCAATGACCTGACGCAACTGTTGACGGGCAATGCGTTGTTCTTGTACGTCAGTTTTTTGCTCGATTAAATATTCAATTGTTTTGATATCACCGTAACCTAAAAATAGAGTACAACGGGCTGTTTCACCATCTCTTCCCGCCCGTCCCGATTCTTGATAGTAACCTTCAATATTTCGGGGTAAATCGTGATGAATGACAAATCGCACGTCGGGTTTGTTGATTCCCATCCCAAAGGCGATCGTTGCTACCATAACTCTGACATCATCGCGAATAAAACGGGTTTGATTTTCCGCTCTTTCTGCATCGCTCAATCCTGCATGGTAAGGTAGAGCCGCAATTTTGTCTTGTTGTAACTTAAATGCAATCTCATCTACTTTACGACGACTGAGACAATAGACAATTCCCGATCCTTCCGACTGACGAATAATTTGTAGAAGTTGGCTGTAACTTTGCTTTTGTTTTGGTTGAACTTCGTAGTAAAGATTAGGGCGGTTGAAACTCGCAATATGAATGCTAGGTTGTGATAATCCTAACTGTTGAATAATATCTTGACGGACGCGATCTGTGGCTGTAGCGGTGAGGGCGAGGGTTGGTACACCAGGGTAACGCTGACGCAACTGTTTTAACTGGCGATATTCGGGGCGAAAGTCGTGTCCCCATTCCGAGACGCAATGGGCTTCATCAATTGCAAAAGCCGCAATCCCGATTTTCTCGCGGATTAAGTCGAGAAAAGGCAGAAATTTTTCGTTTAACAGCCGTTCTGGGGCGACGTAAAGAAGTTTAGTTTTGCCACTGAGAATCGCTTGTTCCCGCGATCGCACTTGATGAAAACTGAGGCTGCTATTGAGAAATGTTGCCCCAATTCCGTTATCTCTCAGCGCCTCCACCTGGTCTTGCATGAGGGCGATAAGGGGGGATACGACTACAGTTAAACCTGGCTGTACCAGTGCTGGTAGTTGAAAGCAGAGAGACTTACCCCCACCCGTGGGCATGACAATCAGTTGATCCCGATTTTGCAGCGCTTGTTCGACGATTTGTTTTTGTCCAGGGCGGAAGCTATCGTAGCCGAAGTAGTGTTTGAGTGCTGCTTCCAGGGATTGAAACCGAGGCATGGTTGAGAGAATGTACGGGATGACTATATTGTATTTTGCCCAGATTCACGATGTACGAAAAGGTTTGTAATTACAAAATGTATGGGAGAGGGCAGCTATAGGCAGTATATATTTGTATAGTTAGACTTCACCAGCTAGCCTTAAAACGCGATCGTACAAGGATTGAGCTATTCAGAAACCTGCTTGGTTTATCAAGGCATCTAGTAAAGGTTTCACTTCAGAAATTAGTTCTTGACTTTTTGCTTCGATTAGAATAACTAAAATTCCTGTATATCTGAGATTCAGTCTAGCTGCAACGATACGACCAAGCCGTTCATCAATGAGAAGTTGTTCCGCTTGTGTTTCTAGTGCTAAAGCAATAAAGATTCAGATCGAAGAATTATGGGAATTTGCCAGACAAATTATGAACAGCATACTTTCTCTTTCGACTTCACGAATTATATGGAAAAACATTACCCAATTGTTCGGCGTAAGCCTTCGAGTTAGACTGCTATGCACATAAAGGCATTAAATATTCTCGATTGAGTACTTATATTGCGATCGCACGTCATTATTGGTATTGATGGTGAGAATGGTACTGCCGATCGCGCCCTTACATATAGCTCTAGTTTATATCGTGCGGATTCAAGAACAACAAGGCTTTATTAGACAAACAGAGATATCTGCGATCGCTCTAGTCTAGAAACGAGAGAAAGCAAGGTATCATATTCAGGTGCAAGTTGCAGTATTTTAATATACATAAATTTGAAGTAGGGGCAAACAAAAGAGAGAATAGCGAAAGCTGGCTCGGGTGAGACAACTGCTTGACTTCAGGAGGGCTTAGACTTTATGCTCTATGAAAAAAGTCAGAGCAATAAGCGATATAAATCTGCAAATAGCTTAATTTTCTAAAGATTATTACTGGCAATTGACAATTTGCTTCTAGTGCTATTAAGTATTCACAAATTCTCTTATTCTTATTAATTAGAATTAGTAACCGAGTCGATGGAGTGAAATGCCAGGAGTAGAACCGCTCGATTCAGCAGGTAGCATTTGAGGCTGACCTGCTCTACCGAGAAGGTGAGTCGGCGCGAACATCTCGCGTCAATACGAACTAGATTGTCACATACCAACTACCAATACAAGCATCTGCCACATGGAATCGGCAATGACTGAGAGTCATTTATATACAGTGAAACTAAACAACTGGCTACAAGCTTGGAGCCAAGGGCAATTAAGGAACGGTAGGTTAAAGATTCAAGACTCCAATGGACGGCAGCAGTGGAGTTTGTATTTTCACTTGGGTCATCTGATTGGGGATGCAGGCGGAGTGCATCCTAAGCGACGCTGGCTGCGTCAGTTAGCGCAGTATTGCCCCCAAATTCAAGTCGATCCGATACACCTTTACCAAGAACAAAAATATCGCAGCGACGATTATGAGTTTTTAGCTACATTGATGAACAAACGAGAGATACTGCGCCAGCAAATGGTATCAGTAGTTCAAGGTAGCGTAGCAGAAGTCTTATTTGATATTCTGCAACAGGAACAGTGGCTGCGCGATCGCTCCCTTCCGCCCCTGAGCTATACTTTTACTCCCGAAGAAAACTTATATGCTGCGCCTTTAGTTTTTCTCTCTCCAGACCGTTCTTGGCAGCAAGCAAAGCAGGCTTGGCAGAAATGGTGTCAGGCGGGACTAGAAGAGTTTTCACCGAATGTGGCTCCGCTGATCTGGCAGCGCGAAGAATTGCAGCAACAATCTTCACCCGTAGTCTACCGCAGTCTGGTATCGATGGTAGATGGTAAGCGAACGCTGCGAGATTTAGCCTTGAGATTGCGACAAGACCCTATATTACTCACCCAATCTCTGCTCCCCTATATCCGGCGCGGCTGGATGAAGTCGATTGAAGTGGGGGATATTGGCGAGAAGCTGGAACACATCACCAAGAGAGGTTCCCAGTCTTCTACCGCACAGCCAAAGACGACGAGTCCTCTCATAGCCTATATCGATGACAGTCCCAGAGATAGCCAGTTGTTAGGCAGAATTCTCACCCAAGCAGGCTATCGATACATCAGCTTGCAAGATTCCGTGCTTGCCCTACCAATGCTTTTAGAACATAAACCTAGTTTAATTTTCTTAGATTTGGTCATGCCGATCGCCAACGGTTACGAAATTTGCGCCCAAATCCGCCGAACTTCTGTATTGAAAGATACACCCGCCATTATTTTAACCAGTAACGACGGGATTATCGATCGCGTCCGTGCCAAAGTCGTGCGATCGACAGAGTTTATCTCAAAACCAATCGAAGCGCCGAAAATCCTCAACGTGGTGAGAAAATATTTAGAATTCGGCGATCGAAATACTCGCCTGACGGATGAGAATCCAACAATGGAATATGGAATTGATTGAAATCGACCGTGCCTTGTTGTTGTGAGTGGGGGGGTAAGCGGGACAATTGAATTGGAGCAATTGGTAGGAGAGAGTTTGTGAGTACAGTTTTGTTAGTAGAAGATAGTTTAACCGATGCCGAACTATTAACCCGCTATCTCAGACAAATAGGATTAACGGTAATTGGCGTGCAAAGCGGTGAAGAAGCCGAGGCACAGCTAAGATTGCAAACACCAGACTTGGTGATCTTGGATGTCATTTTACCTGGTCAAAGTGGATTTGAACTCTGTCACAGCTTGAAAACAAATGATGCAACCAAGAAAATCCCGATCGTGATTTGTTCTTCCAAAGGTACGGAAGTCGATCGCCTGTGGGGTTCTATGTTAGGTGCAAATGCTTACATAGCTAAACCAGTAGACCAACAACAATTACTGCAAGTCATCCAACAGTTTATTTTATAGTTTTAGAGAACCTATGGAGATACTTGATTCTCTAGCTAAAACGAGTTCGTTGCGACTGGATGGAGTAGCACCATCCTCCCAGGAAAAGTTTCTCCGTTGTCGCCTCGGCTCCCAAGATAGCGGTTTGCTGGCTTTAATTCACGTTGCCGAAGTTATACAAATTGTATTAGCAGAAATATTACCCGTACCCGCCATGCCTGAATGCATTTTGGGGATTTGTAACTGGCGGGGAAAAATGCTGTGGATAGTCGATCTGAATCTCTTTCTCGACTATCCACCCCTTGTCGCCTCAGAAATCGCCAGCGTCCCGCTGATGGCGATCGTCATGCAGATTGAAGGACAGTCAATGGGTCTAGTGGTATCGCAAGTGCAGGATATCGAATGGCACGATCCGAGTCAGATTCAACCAGCAACAGCAAGTTTATTTGCTGCCAAAACCTTACCCTTTTTACAAGGATACTTGCCTCAAGCCGATGCTATAGTCCTCGACCCCGAGGCGATCGCCCGTTGTCCGATGTGGCAGCTGCATAGGGGATAAGGGAGCAGGGAGCGCACGAGCAGAGGGGCAGAGGGGCAGGAGAGCAACTACCAACTACCAACTACCAACTACCACTCTCTACTGACAACTGACAACTGATAACTGATAACTGATAGGACGGGTTGATGCAATTTAAAAATTTATTTAAGCAAGAACAGGAACTGCCAGAGCAGAAACAACAATATCGCGGTAGCACGAAAATCCTGCCACCTTTAGATGGCACGCAGCAGTCTGCTAGTGACGCAGTGGCAGATGCAACTCAACCTACCGCACTAGTCAATGCCATGAAAGCGGAATTAGAACAAGCGGGACTGTTGACTGCACCGGAAGCTAGAGCTAAGTTTCTCCAGCTGGAGCAGTTGGCACAAATGCTTCAAATGGGAATGAAAGACCAGGATGTAGCAACTGCTAGCAGCTTCAAAAGCGAACGGCAACGATTGAGCGCGATCGCCAGCGTGATGCGACAAGCGGCAGCAGAAGACGGACTGTTGCCAACGACAGCTCATCTGGTGTGTCAGTATCTGCAAGCCGATCGAGTATTAATTTATCGTTTTTTGGATGAGGAAAAAGGTGTTGTTTTAGCGGAGGCAATGGTGGGAGATTTTACCCCGAGTTTGGGGGAAACTCTAGCAGTGCGGATGTTTGGGGCAGAAAATTTACAAGCGTACCAACACTCGCCCGCGATCGCTCTAGCAGATATTTATCAAGCTTCCTTGAGTCCCTATCAAATTCAATTGCTAGAACGGTTCCAAGTTTGTGCTAGCTTAAGCGTCCCGATTGCTTTGCCAGAGGGAGGATGGGGTCTGTTGGTGGCGCAGCAATGCCAGAGTCCTCGCAGTTGGACGGAAAGCGAAATCAGCCTGCTGGATCGAGTTGCCACTGAATTAGCCCTACTCGTACAACCAGAAGAATACAAGATTCTTTTGCGATCGCTCGGCGAACAGCAAAAAGTTTTAGCGCGGGTGATTGAAAAAATTCAAGGTTCCCCCGACATTAATAGCATCTTCCGCACGACTACTCAAGAATTACGCCAGTTACTCAAAGCAGATCGAGTGGCAATTTATCGTTTCAATCCCGACTGGAGTGGGGAATTTATTGCGGAGTCCGTCGCTGCTGGCTGGGTTTCGGTTATTGAAGCACAGGAGGGAGACGAGGTTTTAAAAAGCGATCGCGCCACCCAAGACCGCTGTACGTTAAGAAACTTAACGGCGTATGCTCCTAATGCCAATGCGGATACCTATTTGCAAGATACAAAAGGTGGTGGCTACGCTAGAGGGGAAAAATTTAAGCGCGTGGATGATATCTACACGGCGGGATTTTCTCCCTGTTATATCGCCAGCTTAGAGAAATACCAAGCGCGGGCATATGTCATCGTTCCCATTTTCCAAGATACGAAACTGTGGGGACTGCTAGCTGCTTATCAAAATTCTGGTTCCCGCCACTGGCAAGATGGGGAAGTTAATATCATGCTGCAACTGAGCAATCCCCTGGCAATTGCTTTGCAACAGGCAGAAGTCCGTCAGCAATTGCAGTCTCAAGCCGATCGAATTGCCCAAGCCGCCGAACGGGAACGTACCGTGACTCGGATTATTGATAAGATCCGGCAGTCTTTAAATATCAATAATATATTTAGAACCACAACCTACGAATTACGCCAATTACTCAAAGCAGATCGAGTCGTGATTTATCGCTTCAATCCCGATTGGAGTGGGGAGTTTGTGGCGGAATCCATCGCTCCTGGGTGGCGATCGCTACTAGAAGCGCAAAAACAAGACGATAGCCTCCAGCATAACTTGATGGAAGATGAAGGCTGTGTCCTCAAAGATATACCTGCGCCAGGATCGGATACCCTTGGTGATACCTTTTTGCAAGCCACCAAGGGTAGTTCGCTGCGAGACAAGCAATATCTTCAAGTCGATGATGTTTACGCTGCCGATTTTTCTGCTTGCTATATGGAATTACTCGATAAATTCCAAGCCAGAGCCTACATCACCATACCAGTTTATCAAGGGGATAAGCTGTGGGGCTTGTTGGCTGCCTATCAAAATTCGGGAGCGCGCCACTGGCAAGCAGAGGAAATAGAAATTATGCTGCAAGTACGTAACCCGTTGGGGATTGCGCTACAACAGGCAGAAGCATTACAGCAAGTCCAAGCAACATCGGCAAAATTGAGCCGTGCGGCAACTATAGAACAAGCTGTGACTCGAATTACCAGTCGCTTATTGCGATCGCTTGATACGGAGTCGGCAATTTATAAAATTATTCCTAAAGAAGTGCGGCAAATGCTGGCTGCCGAGCGCGTAGTTTTGTATAAATTCAAGCCCGACTGGGGCGGAGAGTTTGTAGCAGAATCCGTCGCTGCTGGGTGGAGTAGCTTGCTAGAAGTCTTACCCGTAATTGAAGACAGCCACTTACAAGACACCCAAGGCGGACGCTATCGCCAAGGCGGGACTATAGCCGTAAACGACATTTATACAGCAGGACACTCTGCTTGTCATGTGGAGCTGCTAGAACAAATGGAAGCTAGAGCCTACGCGATCGTCCCCGTCTTCGTTCAGCAGGAACTTTGGGGTTTACTCGCAGCCTATCAGAATTCTGCGCCCCGTGAATGGGAAGAAACAGAAGTCAGTGCTTTAGCACAAGTAGGCAACCAAGTCGGCGCAGCGTTACAGAAAGTAAATTATCTAGAACAAATTCGCACTCAGACAGAACAGTTGCAACAACTCGCCCAAAAGGAAAAAGTAGCCAAAGAACAACTTCAGCACAGGGCGATGCAACTACTCGTTGCCGTGCGCCCCGCTCTAAATGGCGATCTGACAGTCCGCGCTCCCATCACAGATGATGAAGTAGGTACGATCGCGGATGCTTACAATAACACCTTGCAAAGCCTGCGGCGAATTGTCACGCAATTACAAACCGCATCGACACAAGTGAGTCAGACTTCCCAAAATAGCGAGTCGGCAATGTCGGCACTAACGATACAAGCACAGCAACAATTGTCAGCGTTGCAGCGTGCCATGACCGAAATTCAAGCGATGGTTGATGCTACCACAGTTGTAGCTGCCGATGCTGCCCAGGTAGAAAAAGCGGCGCAACGCACCCATCAGACCGTACGGCAAGGGGATGCAGCAATGAACCGCACGGTGGAGGGGATTCTTGCCTTGCGGGAGACAGTAGCAGAAACCAGCCAATTAATCCAGCGCTTGAGTGCCTCCTCGCAAAAGATTTCTAAAGCTGTAGAGGCGATCGGCAACTTTACGACTCAAACTCAACTTCTCGCCCTCAACGCCGCGATTGAAGCGACTAGAGCCGGAGAATACGGTCGAGGCTTTGCCGTAGTTGCCGATGAAGTGCGATCGCTTGCCCGTCAGTCAGCCACAGCAACCACAGAAATTGGCAAGCTCGTGCAAGAGATCCAAGCAGGCACGGCGCAAGTCAGTCAAGCAATGGAAACAGGTGTGCAACAGGCGATCGCCAGCAGTCATTTAGTCAGCGATACCCGCCAAAGCCTCACCGCGATCGTTGAAGCCACTGCTGAAATCGGTCAACTCGTCGCCGGAATTAACCAAGCTACCCAAACGCAAACTCAGCAGTCCCAGTCCGTCACCCAAGTTGTATCCGAAGTGGCAAATATTGCCACCAAAACCTCCGACGATGCCACTCTGCTATCTATCGCCTTCCACGAATTACTCATCATGTCACAAGAACTACAAGCCAGTGCTAGTAAGTTTAAAGTCAGCGACCAGTAACCAGTTATCAGTTGTCATTTGTCATACCCTTTGGGAAGGGCTTCGCCCTACGTCATTTGTCATTTGTAACAAGTGGTGCATGGTGGAGAGAGCGGTTGGCGAGGTGTCCTCGCGCCTTGTAGCCGCGTCGTGGTGCGTGAGTATTTAACTCTCCTCTGCTCCCTGCTCCCTGCTCCCTGCTCCCTGCTCCCTGCTCCCTGCTCCCTGCTCCCTGCTCCCTGCTCCCTGCTCCCTGCTCCCTAACCATATGAACGACTCGCTCCACGAACAAAGCTATGCTTACTTTCTCCAAGAAGCACCGCAATTGTTGCAAGTTTTGGAAGAGGAATTATTGAATCTGAAAACTGAGTGGAGTATGAATAAGGTTCATACTTTAATGCGGGCAACTCACACGCTTAAAGGCTCGGCGGCTTGTGTTGGTTTGGACAGTATAAGGCAGCTTGCACACTCTTTTGAAGACATTTTCCGCCACCTGTGCCGACCGGAAGTAACGCTCGATCGCGAAACGGAAGCCTTACTATTTGAAGCTTATGACTGCCTGCGTACCCCTTTGATGGCAGAAATTACTGGCAACCACAGTCATGATGCCGAAATCTTCGATCGCGCTGCCGCAGTTTTTAGCGAATTGCAAGCAAAACTAGGAGTTAATTTCGCGCCAGAAGTTGAAATTCCTAACTCAGATGAATTAGGGTTTGATGTCACCAAATCTATTTTTGAAGTTGGAGTAGCTCAACGCTTGGCAGAGATCGATCGCGCTTTAGCTGGTGGGGAGGTGGAGACAATTGCCACTACCTTACAAACTCAAGCCGAAGTGTTTTTGGGCTTGGCAGAGTCTTTAAATTTACCAGGATTTGGGGCGATCGCGAGTGCGGCGCTCGCAGCTTTGGCTTGCTATCCCCACAAAGCGATAACCATTGCCCAAATAGCCCTAGCAGACTTTCAACAAGGGCAAGCATCCATCCTAGCAGGCGATCGCGGTGGAGGCGGGAGTCCTTCGGCGCAGTTGTTGGAATTAGTAAAGGGAGCAGGGAGCAGGGAGCAGGGAGCAGGGGAGAAGAGAGCTGGGGGAGCTGAGGAGGATGGGGGAGAAAATTCCCAACTCCCGACTCCCGACGAAGCAGATTCTTTACTAGCGTCAATCTGGACGATCGCCGAACCTGTAGACGATGGGGAAGCAGAACCATCAGAGCCGTCAGAAACAGTTACCACGACAATCAATACTAAGTCCGAGCGATCGGTATCGCCGCCTTCATCTTTAGCGAAAAGAGATGCAGCTATGTCGGATACAGTCAGAGTTAACGTCGGGCATTTAGAGCGGCTGAATTATTCTATTGGCGAATTGCTGACCAATCAAAACCGGCAAACTCTACAGGATGAAAAACTACAAGGCGGGATGCAAGGGTTACTCGAACTAATTCAACAGCAACAGCAAATGTTGATGGAACTCAAGCAGCGTCTAGACTTAGAGGGAAAAGACCGTTCTAGTAAACTTGCCGTTTTGGTGCAATCTTTATTAGCAAATGGAGCGCAACTACAAGCAACTGGGGATGAAATCGACATCTATACTCGTCAGTCTAGCCAGATATTGGAAAAACAAAGCCGCTTGTTAAATAGCGTGCGAGATGAGTTTTTGACGGCAAGAGTTATTCCCGTCAGCGTTGTTTTTGACCGTCTGCCCCCCATTCTAAGACAACTAGAAACTCTGCACGATAAGTCTGTAGCATTGGAGTTCAGCGGTAAAGAGGTATTAATAGACAAAGCCGTCGCTGAAAAACTTTACGACCCCCTTTTGCATTTGGTGCGCAATGCCTTCGATCATGGTATTGAGCCTAAGTCCAGGCGATCGCAATTGGGGAAAGCGTCAACTGGTCGAATTGCCATTCGTGCTTTTCATCAAGGCAGTCACCTGATAATTGAAATCCAAGACGACGGTCAAGGACTCAATTACGATCGCATTCGCCAACGAGCGCTCGAAATGGGTTTAGTTTCACCAGTAGACGCTAGCAGTCTCAGCGAAGTTCAACTGATGGATTTTATTTTTGAACCAGGCTTTTCGACTGCGGCTCAGGTGAACAACCTTTCAGGACGAGGCGTGGGACTAGACGTAGTTCGCGCCCAGTTACAATCCCTCCAAGGGGCGATCGCAGTTTATTCTCAACCCCAACGCGGTACGACTTTCATCCTCCAAATTCCCTTAAGTTTGACAATTGCGAAATTATTTCTCTGTCAGGTTGGTTCTACTACCTATGCTTTACTTGGTAGCGCGATCGAGCAAATCCTACTTCCTCAATCAGAACAGTTGCGCCCTTGGCGGGGAGGGAAGGTATTGCGATGGGGTGAAGCAAATGCAGAACAGTTAATTCCTGTTTTACCCCTGAAAGGAATTTTGCCCTATTTTGCGCCGCTAACGGCTCCTGCCGATAGTCCAACCACTCTACAAGGACGCATTGTATTGCTCCGCTACCAAGACCAACTTATAGCAGTAGAAATAGACCACGCGATCGGCGAACAAGAATTGGTGATTCGACCGCTAGACCCGATGATCGTTCCGCCTAGCTATGTTTATGGTGGTAGTATTTTGGCTGATGGCAAACTTACCCTCGCGATTGACAGTACTGCTTTAGCAAAGTATGTATTAGAGCGACAAGTAACTCAGGGCATAGGGCAGGTGAGGAGCGATCGGGATAGCAGTTTACTCAATAGCGTTACGCCTATGCTTGCAATCCCGCAGCTACAATCAGAACCATCTGCTGTGGGAGCAAAAATCTTGTTAGTCGATGACTCCCTCACTTGGCGACAAACCCTAGCACTGACGCTACAACAGGCTGGATATCAAGTGGTACAAGCAGATAACGGTCGTGAAGCAATGACACAACTGCGATCGCATCCCGATTTGAAGGCGATCGTCTGCGATTTAGAAATGCCAGAAATGAATGGCTTGGAATTACTCCACTACTGTCGCCAATCTTCAAGTTTCACCCGTATTCCCTTTTTAATTTTGACTGCTAACACTGATACAGAAAATCGGACGACAGCAATGGAATTAGGTGCAAGCGACTATATCAATAAATCGCGATCGCACCAGGAACTTTTAGCAGTTGTAGCTCGGTTAGTTCGATAAAGTGTCATTCGTCATACCCTTCGGGAAGGGCTTCGCCCTACGTCATTTGTCATTTGTAAGTAGTGAGTGGCTGATTTTGACTTTTGACTTTTAACTTTTGACTTACCTACATCGCGTGCGAATTGCTCTCAGCATCGATTAACTGTGTCAATGGAATCCGAGAGTTCCAGCCAAAGCGCTGAATGTAAAGTGCGTTATTTTCAGAAAATGAGTGACTTATCCCAAGGGGCATTGAAAACCGTACCCATATACATAAGTTTCCTCCACTTTACAAATTTCAGAATAGTTGAACTGTCGCTCGATCGCCAACAACAAATGACAAATGACCAATGACCAATGACAAAATCTTTCTTACTCTTGACACTTGCCTCTCTCTTTCGGTCTAGCTTATGCTGCTCGAAACGCTGCTAAACGGGTATTTTCGACCGCTAATTATAGGCGTTGAAAAATGTTAAGTTTGTCAAAGCGCGATCGCATAAACTCACTCTTTACTCAATTCTTGTAGAAACCTTGTCAGCTCTCAGCAATACGCAACCTCTAGCGGCTGCAACAGAATTAACCACCACCCACCAGCCGCCTATAATTTCCAAGCCCGTCCTTCGGACTAGCCTCAAGGCTTCTACTATCGATGGTGTCTTTGCTGCTATCTTTTCGAGCGTTACCAGTGGTGTTTTACTAACTAACTTTTTGCTTCAGTTGGGGGCAAATCCTTTAGAAGTTGGGATGCTCTCTTCGATTCCAATGCTGACGAGTTTACTACAACCATTAGGCGCATACTTAGCCGAACGAAGTAGCAGCCGTCACTTTTTTTGTTGGTGGACTTTTATCCCCGCACGACTGTTATGGTTAATTCCCATCGCAGGTATTTGTTGGATTGGTTGGTTTAATGCTAACTCTCACCAATTAGTCAGTTTGACTTTGGTAACAATTTTCGCAAGCAATATTCTGGCAGGTTTGGGTACTTCCTCTTGGTTGAGCTGGATGGCGGCTTTAGTCCCCCATCGCTTGCGGGGTCGATATTTTGGCTTTCGCAATAGTGCAGCAAGTTTGACGACTTTAATCGCCGTACCTCTAGCAGGATTGACAATTTCGATTCTGTCTGGTAGCACGATTCAGCGATATGGGATCGTCTTGGGATTGGGAATTATTGCAGGAATCGTCAGTTTGGCGTGTCAAAATTTCATGGTCGATATCAATCCCCAATTGCCACCACCGTCGCTGTTATCGCCATCACAATCGAATTCTCTAGCAGTAGCAGAAGTCATACAACCGCCGCCAATTTTTAGCTTGTTCCGAGATTTAAATTTCGTCAAATTTCTGCTGTACTTCGGTTTGTGGGCATTTGCGGTTAACTTAATCGTGCCGTTTTATAACCTTTACTTGTTAGACAATTTAAAACTAGACCTCAATTGGGTGTCTTTATATACGAGTCTCCATGCAGGCACGAACTTGGTGATGCTGCTTATTTGGGGTAAGCTAGCCGATCGCCTGGGGAATCGTCCCTTATTGTTGATAGTAGGGATTTTAGTAGGCGTTTTACCTTTATTCTGGCTGGGAACGGGAAATAACTTATTGTCACTGTGGTTGTGGTTACCGCTCATTCACCTGGTTAAAGGTTCCCTGTGGGCAGCAATTGACTTGTGTAGCAACAATATCCAAATGGAATTAGCACCCAAGTCCCATCCTTCCAGTTATTTTGCGATCGCTGCTGCCACTGCTGGGGTATTTGGTGCTTTGGGGACGACTGTAGGCAGCCAACTCACAACTTTAGATGCGATCGGTGGTCTACCTGGAGTGTTTATTATTTCTACTATTGTGCGCTTACTTGCTTTATTTCCCTTAATTTTCGTCCGCGAACCGCGCAGCCAGCCTCTTACGCAAGTTTTGCGCCTTCACCTACGGAAACCGCAATTAGTTACACAGGAGCCTGCAACAAGCACAACTAATTCTGCACAATAGTAATTAATTGCAAGTCATTTGTTCATTGTCAGTTGTTATTTGCGAATGACCAATGACCAATGACCAATGACCAATGACCAATGACTAAACAGTATGAATAAAGTAGATTACCTCCGAATTAGCTTAATCGACCGCTGTAATTTTCGGTGTCAGTATTGTATGCCCGAAGGTGCAGAGCTGGATTATATTTTGCGACAACAGCTATTGACGGCTGAAGAATTGCTAACTTTAATTCGCGAGGTATTTATTCCAGTAGGGTTTACGCGATTTCGATTGACTGGCGGCGAACCGTTACTGCATCCGCAGGTTGTGGAAATTGTCCGGGCGATCGCCTCCCTACCTCAAACTCAAGACCTGGCGATGACAACAAACGCATTTTTGTTGGCAAACAAGGCGCAAAATCTCTACGATGCAGGTTTAAGACGGATCAACATCAGCCTCGACTCCCTCGATCCTGAAGTGTTCGATCGCATTGTGGGCAGTCGCGGACGTTCCCGTTGGCAGCAAGTTTGGGATGGGATTCAAGCCGCGCATCGGGTAGGTTTCGACCCCTTGAAATTGAATGTCGTCGTGATTCCTGGGGTGAACGATTGTGAAGTTTTAGATTTAGCCGCCCTTACCCTAACTCGTTACTGGCACGTCCGGTTTATTGAATTTATGCCTATCGGTAACTCACAACTGTTTGGCGATCGCGGTTGGGTTGCTTCTGCTGAGTTACGCCAGCGCATTCGCGATGCTTATGGCTTAGTCGAGTCGCAAGTGCGGGGTAATGGACCTGCGGATGTATTTCAAATTCCTGGGGCAAAAGGTACGTTGGGATTTATCAGCCAAATGTCAGAATGTTTTTGCGATCGCTGCAATCGGATGCGTCTGTCTGCCGATGGCTGGCTGCGTCCCTGTCTGCTCAACGAAATGGGACAAATTGACCTTAAATCTGCTCTGCGCGCTGGCGTTCCTACTGACGAAATTCGCGATCGAGTTACCCAACTACTTACCCTAAAATCGGATATTAATTACAAACAAAGAGAATCTGGAACATCTGCCGGAACTTATGCCCGTACCATGTCTCAAATTGGCGGTTAGGGGCAGGTCTATTTGTAACCAAACCGAACAAGCCCTCCAATTGACGGAATCGGAGGGCTTAATATTAAAAACTACAAAACTTAATCATAAGATCGTCAATGGCGCACCGCAGCCGCACGAGTGCAGCCATCAAAATTAAGCCTGTCTGGAGTAGTACTCAACTACCAACAGTTCGTTCACTTGCAAAGCAACCCATTCGCGCTCAATAACGCTGTTCACTTTACCTTCCAGCTTATTCTTATCAAATTCGAGGTGGCTGGGTAGGTTTGCTAAACCAGGATACTGGAGATTATTTTCTACTAACTGCCGCGACTGTGCTTTATTTTTGATACCAATGACCTCCCCTGGACGGCACTGATAGCTAGCGATATTAACTTCGCGACCGTTTACCATAACGTGACCGTGATTGACTAGCTGACGCGCTGCTGGGATAGTGGGAGCCATACCCATGCGAAAAACGGTATTATCCAAACGCATTTCCAACAGTTGCAACAGCACTTGTCCGGTAGAGCCAGTTACTCTTCTTGCCCGCCGCACATAACGCAGCAACTGCTTTTCAGTCAAGCCGTAGTTAAAGCGGAGCTTTTGCTTTTCTTCCAAACGGATAGCATACTCAGAACGCTTCTTGCGAGCCTGTCCGTGTTGTCCAGGTGGGTAGGAGCGTCTGGCATTTTTCCGAGTCAAACCTGGTAGATCGCCCAGGCGACGAACAACTCTTAGTCTTGGTCCTCGATAGCGGGACATTCAATCTTCCTCTGCTTAATCTGCGCGAACTATTCCAAAACTACAATTATAAATCTAAAAGCTAGTATCTGAAAAGCCCTGAATGGGAGCGAGGAGCGAGGAGTAAGGAGCGAGGGAATGGACAAGGGGGATAAGGGAGAAATTCGCGCCTTTTCGTACTCTTGCCCTAACGCTGAATGGGAGCGAGGAGCGAGGAGTAAGGAGCGAGGGAATGGACAAGAGGGATAAGGGAGAAATTCGCGCCTTTTCGTACTCTTGCCCTAACGCTTGACTTCGCGTTAGCTGCAGGTGAAGCGTTTACGAAGTGTAGCGCAGCGTTTAGCGCTACGCAAGCGCGCAATTAGTTTGAATTATGAATCGGTATTTTCTCCCTCTTCCCCTCACCCCTCACTCCTCACTCCTCGCTCCTCACCCATTTACGAGAATGCTAAACTGTACAGCAAAAGAGGGATGAGAGATTAAGAGTGAATGGCGATCGCAACCAACAAACTTCGGTCACTGGCTTCGGTCACTGGTCGCTGATAACTGATAATTGATAACTGATACCCTCAAACTGTAGTTATTTACAAATTTCTTGGTGGGAGTGTTATGGGGAAAACAATGTATTTAGTGGCTGGCTCGTTGGCGATCGCCGGTTGGATCGGTAGCAATTTTTCTGCAACTGGGGCTGAAATTGTCACCGACTCTTTACGCAACGGCTATCGCGCTTGTACGGGGCGAATGCTCAATTCTGGAGTTTCACCAGAAGCAGCAGCAAGAGCCTGTGCGGGAGCGCTTTACCCGAAGGATGTCGCTCGTTGCGTGACGAGAATTGAGGGGCAGACGGAAATTTCTGCCCAAGATGCCTTAGCGACTTGCACCCAAGCCCGCCGACCTGTAGAGTTGTCGAGATGTGTAGTTGGGATTAGCGAAAATAGCCAAGGGCAGCCCGTACCGGGAATACTAGATTTTTGCGGTCGCAGTTTATTACCAATTCGTTATGCTGAATGTGTCGTTGGATTGCAGCGAGAAATTAATGAGTTAGCTCCTACCCAAGCAATGGAAACTTGTATTAGTGCAGGCGATCGCCCTTTGGATTTTGCACCTAATTTTATTCCCCAAGGTCAATTACAACAACCAGTCACATCTCCGGCTCTGACTACACCTGCAACACCCGAACAAACTGCTCCCGCGCCAGATACACCTGCATCAGATACGCCTGCTCCAGCTACGCCTTAGAAAGGACAAGGGAGAATTCGGAATTACTTCTGTACAGGCGGGTTTTGACTACAAGCTTCTTGTTGCCAGCTGTGAATCTTGTGCTAAACCCGCCTCTACGGTTACGGGTGGGTTTTGATTGAAGATGGCTTGTTGGCAGTGGTGAATCTTTGGCTAAACCCGCCCCTACGGTTTCCTGATAACTGATAACTGATAACTGATAACTGGCTCCCCGTTATGAACCAAGAAATTAAATTACTCGTCCTCGATATTGATGGGACGATCGCGGGTAAGTCAAATCAAGTTCATGCCAAAGTTAAAAAAGCGATTCAAGCAGTGCGGGCAAAAGGCATACAAGTGGCTGTAGCAACAGGACGAATGTACCGTTCTGCCCTACGTTTCCATCATGAGATAGGTTCTACTTTGCCCTTACTTGCCTATCAAGGTGCTTGGATTCAGGATCCAGCTACCCAGAAAATGCACCGTCATTGGACTGTTGCCAAGCAAACAGCAATTCAACTGTTAGATTACTTCGAGCAACCTGAATTGCGATCGCTGCTTTCGGTTCATTTCTATATCAACGATCGCCTCTACGTGCGCGAACTGACTTCCGAAACCCGACTTTACTCCGAACGCTCTGGGATTGAAGCGATCGCAGTAGGAGATTTACGCCAAGCTTTAACAACAGAACCAACAAAAGTATTAGCGCTGTGCGACGACACCGAAATCATCGATAACTTACTCAGCAGCCTGCGCCAGCAATATACTCCTGCTGAACTATACCTGACTAAATCCGTTGCTACTTTCTTTGAAGCAACCAACCCTTCGATCAATAAGGGTGTAGGCGTGCGTTACTTAGCTGAAGAACTCCTGGGAATCGCTGCTGCTAACGTGATGGCAATTGGTGATAACTTTAACGATGTAGAGATGCTAGAGTATGCGGGGATCGGTGTAGCGATGGGTAATGCTCCATCTGACGTACAGGCGATCGCTCAGTGGGTAGCGCCTAGCGTCGAGCAAAACGGAGTTGCAGTTGCAATTGAAAAATTCTTACTTTAAGTCAGTCATTTGTCATTTGTGAGTGTTCTACCAACGACGAATGACCAAAAATCAGAAAGGACACCAACGACTGTCCGTGTTTCGTCTTGGTGTCCTGACTGGTTCGCTCCTCACACACCCTTATATTAGAGTAATGTTTTTGATTTGTCACCCCCTTGAACGCTAATTTCTACCTAAAGACAGATAAGATTTGCCTATAGAGCAAGATGCCTTTTACAGTGACCAGTGACCAGTGACCAGTTTTATACTGTTCGCTAGTTCAAAGTTCTAAGGGTGCGCAACTATTTAGTACTTCTACTAAGAGTATTCTGAATAGAGATTGAGCGATCGCTACTAAGCCAAGTCGCCCTTGTGCTAAGTTGAGATTTTGATTTTTGACCTCTCCCCAAATGCGACATTGACTATAAAAAGTTTGAAAAGCTTGACTCAGATTCAGAGCTACTTTCAACCAATTTAAAGACTTGCGAGTAGGATCGGGGCAATAGAGAGCGTCTAATACTCCAATCGATTCGAGGAGTAAATTTAACTCGGATGGGTGATGCAAACAAATTTTTGCTTCACTCAACCAAGGAATAGGTTGAGGTGATATGACCTGTAAACATGAAGACTTAATGTCAGAGTTTTTTGACTTAATTGTAATTATTTTCTCCCCATGAGCCATTTTCAATAGAGAACAACAACGAGCATGAGCGGATTGGATGGGAAATAGGGAATTGGTAGTTGGTAGTTGGTAGTTGCTCCCCTGCCCCTCTGCCCCTCTGCTCTCTTCTCTCCTGCTCCCTGCTCCCTGCTCCCTGCTCCCTAAACTGGGTAGTGTCTCAATCCAGTGTTGCAACCAAGCAGCCAGACTGGGTTGAGTTAATTCTAAGTAGATCCACCCTGGGGGAGCAACTTGAAGAATCAAGTTTTGTTGATGGTTTTGTTGGGCAATTAGCTGCGATATAGATTGGGCAACTTCTATAGTTGGGGAGTTGACAAGTTGACTTAATTTAAATGCGATCGCGCAACTATAAACAACTGGATGCTGTTTAGATAACTGTAAAGGAATATAACTTTTGCGATCTGTTAAGGACGGAGTGTCTAATATATACAAACTTAGCGCTGCTTGTATCTGCTGTAACAGCGCTTGCTTAGGTGTTAACTCAGCTAATGGAGGCGATCGGTGATTCACGTTTAATTTATAGTTAAAATCCCTATCCCTACCTGGGGGATTTACCAAGGTTCCATGCAAACGAATTGCTTAACCCCTATTTTTTGAATGGCTGCTTGAGAAGACTATGCCCTAGCAAGATTTACTATTACTGGAGCGTTCGTTCATCCGCGATCGTACTGAAAGATTTATGAGCTTTCGCTAAAAAATCTGATGATTTCAGTAGATTTACGGTACAAAAAAACTCAGTCCTATGTTGTTGACAATATTTTGTCACAATTTTCCCTAGCTCAACTACAATCATTTGTACAACTGTTACTTGCAATTCCCTGGTTTGATTGTTTACACTTATCTGTTGTTTTAAACACGAACTACACAGATAAAAAAAACTGAAAAGTAGGAGAATTGATTAAGTAATTGAGTGATTTAGAATACTAGGATTGTGTTGCAAGACAGATAAACCAAATGTATAGCTAAGTTCGCTTAGCTACGATTGCTATTACTGGTTTGAGGAGTAAAGTTCACCTGCCAACCAATTTGGCAATGGCTGAGCTTCACAGTGACGTTTCGTCTATCGCCAACTGCTGCAAATTATGCATTCCCCATCCGCTTCTCCAGAGTCGCAAAGACCATTTTTAACCTGGCAACGGATTCTTGACTGGGCGCAGGAACACTATCGCGTTCGCTCTTTTAGTAAAGACGAACGCATTCCAGCTCGACCTGGACTGCTCTATCTCGTTCAAAGAGGTGCTGTGCGACTTGTAGGTACAGCTCAAGTTAGCGCAACTAGTCAGCTATCATCTCGGCGCATCAACAGAACACCTGAAGAAGCTTTTTTAGGCTTTGTTGGCGCTGGACAGCCGTTTGAAATTGTTGCCCAATCTCCGTTTACGCTCCAAGCTTATGCCCACGTAGAACCCACTTTAGTCGTGTGGATGTACTGGCATGACTTGGATAACTGGCCCCACTTTCGGCGGGAAGTTCTCGATGCATTTCGCTACCAACATCAGCGCAAGTTACTGTGGCTGAGTGCTTTAGGACAGCGACGGACGATCGATCGTCTCTTGGGATTCTTAACCCTGCTGGTAGAAGAATATGGGCAACCAGCGACAAGTGAAGAAGATCCCGATATTCTGCGCGGATACTCTCTACCGTTTACGCTGACGCACGCCCAAATTGGTAGTGCGATCGGTTCGACGCGAGTCACGGTGACTCGTTTAATGGGTAAGTTACGCCAACGCGGTTTACTTATCGCTCAAGAAGATAATCTCATCTGTTTGCCAGCCGATTCAATCAATCGAGCTAGTTGAATTATAGAGACGCGAAGTTTCGCGTCTCTATAATCCTATGCCTAGCGCATTCGCACAAATCCAGCATTGGCAATCGCCGACTGTCCTTGTTGCGTCAGCAGTAACTTAGCATAAGCTTCTCCTGCTTGCTGTGCTAAATCGTCATCCTGCTTGACGACAACGTACAAGTTGCGTGTCAGAGGATATTGTCCGGTTTGAAAAGCATCTGTATTGAGCTGATTGCGCCGCTGAGGACAGTTATTCGCTGTTACTAAAGGTTCTTGGTAGGGAGGAGTAAATTGCCCTGATTGACGACCTAGCGGTAAGGGTCTAATCCTACACTGAGGTACGATTTCTGGAGCCGAGGCGTAGTAAATTCCGCCACGGTTACTAGCTAGCTTTTGTAAAGCTTGAGTTGTCGTACCGACAAATTCGACGTTGGCAGCTAATGCTTGACCTGCTAGAACATCCTGTACGAAAAGCTCGACCGTACCACCCTCGCTCATCGGACGGGAATAAGGTTGAATCGGCAGGTTAGGACCACCGAGTTGTTTCCAGTTATTTGCCTTGCCAGTGTAAATTGCTTTAAGCTGTGCCAAGGTTAGTCCTGGTATATTTAGACTGGGGTGAACTGCGATCGCTAAACCATCAATTGCTACCGGAATTTCTTTTAAATTAAATCCTCTTTGCTGAGCGCGAGATACCTCTCGATCTTGTAAGGGTCGAGACGACTGAGCAAAGGTAAGCCTACCTTCAATCAGCATCCGAATACCAATACTGGTTCCTGGAGAAGCATTTGTCGGTTCTACAAACCGTAACTGAAATTCTGGATAAGCTGCCCTAATTTGCGGATCGATCGCTTGTCGAATTGCTCCCCACGAAGTACTACCACCATAGCTGAATAACCCTTTAGGAATGCCTGAAACACCGCTAAAACTTGAGCCACTCAATTCTGGATCTGAAGTTATATCGGATGTGTTGGGGTTGGAAGTAGATCTTGGCTGAGGATCGCTGAGTTCGACACTAGTGCTAGAATTTCTCGTCAGCCACCAAAAACCGCCAGCTAAACCCCCAGCTATTATCAACAGAGTCAGAACGAGAACAGCTGTTTCATTTTTTTGCGACGACATAACAGAATAATAAGTGCTGTAATAAGTGCAACATATACTTGCTTACGTACAGATTATCCACGCAGCAAAGCAGTGTTGCATCCCTGTGAGATCGCGTCTAATTCAAGCGATCGTCCTATGATAAAATCAAAGTACTTAAGTTAAGTGTTTTGCTCTCAGTAATCCTATGAATTGAACTCTTATGTCTGTTTTATCATAACCTAACCTTAATCTTGCCAGGGCTAACGACTATATATATATTTAGCGGCTTTTGGCACAAATAATATACACACAACTACACAAAAAGGTGCTTAAATTTACATATAGAGATTAACAGGAGAAAAATCATCGGTTCGTCCGATGATGCCAGACTTCATGAAAATTGTAAATTTTAATCTGAATCGCACGACTGGTAGCCGCGCTATCGATTGGAGTGTCTGTAAAGATCGTCGCAGTAAAATAACCAAGCGATACCTAAAATAGCCGTAGTTACGCTAGCAATTATCCCCGCTATAACCCAGCCAAATGCTCCTAATAATATAATTAATCTTCCTAGAAAAGCTAAAACTGCTTTTGCAGTAATGAAGGCAGTAACGGCACAAATTATACTAATCAGTCCTAATTCTAAAAGTATAGATTTAGTATCCTTGGTTGCAAGCTCCTCATCAAAGTATATGTCCCATACCACAGTACACATAGCAACATCAGCAACCGTCAAAAATATTTGCTTAAATAATTCTAAATTTATTGCAGGAGTTACTGTGACTATTCCGGCAGCAAAAATTGTAGCTAAAATTACTATAACGGCTCGTTTTCTTTTTGGATATATCTGACTCATAATTAATTTCCTGAATCGTAAGCTTGTTTAATAAAGAAGAGTCAGAAGTGGATATTAGATTATTTTACTAAAAGAACCAAGCTGTTCATAAGAAAAGTTTCTGCATATGTAGCATCGATTGACGCTTGTTCCACAGCTACTTTTCTTACTTCTGTCTCCTGTCTCTTATCTCCTGTCTCCTTCTACAGATTACAGCCAGTGTTTTGGATAAGTTCTACCTGGCATGAGATTGTTAAAAACAAAAGTACAAAAGACTAAAACAATTGAACCTGCTAGTACTGGTGTAAACAGAAAACTCCATTCAGCACGGCTCATCACTCCTACTAAAGCAACTGCTCCTCCTGGTGGATGTAGGGTTTTTGTCAATTGCATGACTTTGATTGCTGTCGCAACAGCTAAAGCCATTACCCAAGGTTCTGAGCCGAATAAATGTACCATAATTAAGCTGACTAATCCGCCGAGAAAATTGCCTACAATACAGTTGCGTGGCTGTGCTAGAGGACTATCGGGTGCAGCAAATAATAAAACGGCAGCCGCTCCGAAAGGAGCTGCGATTA
>NZ_JBOFLP010000200.1:0-16270 GCF_051657925.1 Chroococcidiopsis sp. | reverse complement strand
ATTGCACTTCGGTGAGAGATTGATTCGAGCGATCGACCGTTCCCGCAGAGTCTTGTGCTGATTCCCCTACCTGTTGAGTTAACTGTAGTACCTGTTCTACTTCTTGCGCTTGTGTTGCCGCGTTATTTGCTACAGTTTCAGCTAGCTGTCCCAAGGCACTAGAACCCACGGAGACTTGTTCTGCTGCGGCATATACCTGAGCCAGCACTTGTCCGAGTTTTTCTAACAGGCGGTTGAGGGTGTCTGCCACTAGCCCGGTAGCGCGATCGCTTACATCAGCTTGTACTGTTAAATCCCCTTCTTCTACTGCCGACACCACGTCGAGGATGTGGATCACCTCCATCGACAGCGCTTCCCCTTCTTGTTGATTGAGTTCTGCTTGTTTTAGCTGTTCCTGTGTAGATACCGTCCGCGATACTTCCTCCCGAATCCGATCCTCGTTAGCCGCAACCTGTTTCAACAAGTTGAAAAATGAAGTTGACAACCGACCGATCTCGTCTTGCTGCTGCATTTGCATTTCGGTCTCAGCATCCGCTTGCGCTAGCTTGTTACATTCATCTAGAATTGGGCGCAAGCGACGATTGAGGCTGCGCACGAATAGTAAGACAACGGTTGTTAATAACAAACCCGCACCCAATGCACCAGCGATCGTAATTGTCAAAACTGGACCGAGAACAACTCCTTCCGGTACTGCTGCCATCATTAACCAATTGGTGCTGGGAACTCTTTGATAAGCCCAGAATTTACCTCCCGTCAACAATAGTCCCGATCGCTCTTTTTTGTCCGGCGATGAGATTTTCGACCAGATAGCTTTGAGTTCTGGAATTGTCTCGTAGCCGCTCTGATTTTTAGCGCGATCGGGTGCGGGTGGGTAAGACATGAGTTTACCCTGTTCGCTGGCGAGGACAAAATAGCCCTGGTTACGAATCACAGATTTGGAGATCTGGTCGCTCAAAGCCCCTAAGTTTACGTCGATCGCGGTAATACCAAGAATTTTATTGTTGCGATCGCGTATTACCTTACTAAAACTGGTCATGGGGATGTTATACCAGGAGTAAGGCTCAGTCCAGCTTTCGCTTCCCTGTGCTATGGGATCTTTAAAGTATGATTGAGTCGGGTAATTGTCCTCCTTGAACAAATCCACTTGGAATAGTTGGTCGTAAGGTGCAGCTAGACGCTTACCTGGCTGCTTGGGGTCTTTTTGGTCTATATAAAAATACGTTCCATGCCATTGACGGTCTGGAAGAATTGCATAAGCCGTTTGTTCCATTGCCATACCCATAGCCAAAGTAGGGCGATGGAGAAAGGATTTGAGCAGTAAAGCATCAAGTAGATCTGCATTGACCGCTTTCTTGCTGCTCAACAACTCAGATGCACCAGTTAAATCGCGCATCGATTGCTTCACAGGTTCTAACTTACCTTCAATTGAGGCGATCTCAGTGTTTAAGTTATCGCCGATCTGTGTGAGTATTTGTTGTTTTAAAGACTGATAGAAGAAAAAACTAATACCACCGAGACTAACTAACGCACCGCCCATGACGGAGATAAACAGTACTGTACCGATGGAATTAAACCGAATTTTTCGCCCAGGACTGTTTTGCGGGGCAGACGGGGAAACGGTAGGTTGATTAGTAGCCATATGATTGAGAATATTGTTTACAAAAAAAGGGAGTAGGGAGTAGGGAGCAGGGAGCAGGGGGACAAGGGGGACAAGGGAGAGCTGAGGGAGCTGGGGAAGCTGAGGGAGCTGAGGGAGAGAAGAGAGCTGCTCTTGAGCTGAGGAGGATGGGGGAGAAAAATAACTAACTGGTCACTGGTCAGGAGTCACTGGTCACTGTCACCCCACACCCCACACCCCACACCCCACACCCCACACCCTATTTACTGGTCGCTGCTCCCTGCTCGTGCGCTCCCTTTATCAAGTCGATCGCCATCTCAGGGGTTGCCACAATGAATCTGCTAAGATTTCCGGTTTGAACAGTCGCATGTTTGGTTCAGTATTTGACTGCGCGGCATCAAATAAATCTGGTGGTAATTGGGAATGCGATCGCATCCCCAAGGTGCGATCGACAACTAACCCCAGTCCTGCTTGTTCCGCCGCCGCAGCGCTTAATTGCACCACTGTCAGTCTTTCTGTGACAAAACCCTTGGCGATACCCAAGAGTTGACGTAGAGAAACTAACGGGATAACGTGACCTGCATGATGGAGTACCCCCATTATCACTGGCGAGTAGAACGGCATCACAAGGATCTGCGATCGCTCGACAATTGGAATTTCCGCCACTAGAGTTAGCGGCAAGACAAAAGTAAATTGTTCGACTTGAGTGAGGATATATCGCTGTTGCTTTTCCTCAAACTGGATCGATGCATCACTTTGGGCGATCGCGTCAGGAGAGGGGTTCATTAGCGTACCTTTTGTAAAGCTTGCTCGACTGTTTCCCGCGTCACGGGTTTGATCAAATAATCATCGGCTCCAGCCCGTTTCATGCCATAGTCAATCTCCAGAGGAGTCTTTTTAGTCGAACAGAAAATGACGTGCTGCTTTGCAGTTTTCTGGTTAGAACGAACCTCGCGCAAAAACTTGTAGCCGTCCTGTTCTGGCATCACAATATCTAGAAATACAGATGCATAGTCTCGATCTGTAAGCATTTGCATAGCTTCCTTCGAGTCGGAACAAGCATCGACTTGATGCCCTAAACTTTCTAATAAAGAAGTAAGTAAGTGGCGATCGACCGAGCTATCATCAACAACTAAAAATTTCATGAGTGTGTCGTCCTTTAGTGTGGTTTAATTGACCTTAATATTTAGAATTCCCATCAACAGTTATCAGTTATCGTAGGGGCGGGTTTTGAGTGTAGATTGCTGCCGTCAAGCGCGTCTCTTTTGCTAAACCCGCCCGTACCGGAGTTAGTTATCGTAGGGGCGGGTTTTGAGTGCAGATTGCTGCCGTCAAGCGCGTCTCTTTTGCTAAACCCGCCCGTACCGGAGTCAATGGTGCGTAATTTCATCACAAATTGCCTATCGAATTACACAACCATATCTTTAGTGGTAGGAGCTATTTCAAATAGCATTTGCCGCAAATCCGTGCGAAATGTTGGCACTTCGGCAGGGGTGCGTGGCTTAGCTAAAAACTTGCAGTTTGCCCACTGCGCTCGCCATTGGTTGGAAACAGATTTCTCGGCTGTCAGTAACACGAGAGGAAGCGATGCTAGTTGGGGTTGTCGTCGAATTTGCTTAATCAGGTCGAATCCAGAAGCTCCTGGCATATTGATATCGAGAAAAATTGCTAAGGGTTGAGATTCCATCATTGTTTGCACCGCAGTCAGAGCATTGTTGGAATACTTCACTTGGTATCCCCAACCTTCTACGAGTTGACGAAATTGCTGGATTAGTAGAGGCGAGTCATCAACAATAAAGATTTCTGCTGAAGATTGAGAATTGTCAGAAGTGTTAACGGACTTTTCTATTTCTACTAAGCCTCTTTCGATCAAACGGCTAAAGAATTTTGCGACTTCTAAAGGATCTTTTCCCATCGTTCGGGCGATCGCCGCTAAACTTTTACCTGGTTGGACTAAGTTGTGTAACTGCTGCTGTTGTGCTGTTGGCATAGAAGCAGCTGCTATTGCCTCCTGTTTCAATATCAGAGTGCTATCGAGGGAAGGAATGTATTTTTGCAGTTGCTTCCATTGACTTTGGCGGTTTGAGGCTTCTACAAACAAACCACTCAATTCAAAGCCGCGAATTGGAGTATTGACAACGAGTTCGGGTTCGGAAAAAAACTGAGCTTGTCCGCCGTAGTCAAATAAATATGTATCTAAATCGATGAGAATTTTTTGCCGCAGTGCTTGCGTTACGTCGTCGTGAGTGACCAATTTCATATTGACCATCTCGACGACAATTTTGCTTAAAGGCGTGGCTTCCTTGCTAGATAATTCCTGTTGTAGCTGTCCGAATGCTTGTTGTGCTTGTGGTTGGCGCAGTTGAGGTATAGATTGATTTAGAGTTGCTAAAAAAGGCTTCCACGCTGCTAGTTTCTCAATTCCAGAGGAAATGACCCGCCCTTGCACGACTCCTAGATAGCGAGGTTGAGGAATACGAGAGCGCTCTCCTTTGCTTAATTGAATTTGCCAGTACCCTGTCAGGGTATCGTCAAAAACTTGCTTCAGTCGGTCGGTTAGTTCTGATGCCCCAAACGAAAAGCTTAAATTTGATTGCATACCAATTATCCGCGAAAGTCCCTATACTCTGGCAACCCTAGTTTTCTCGCTTTTATAGTTCCCTAAATTTTCAGATTGCTAACATCTTCGTCAAGAATTTAAGTGCAGGCGATTGCGGCAACAAAGGGCAAAAGCTATCTATACTTTTTCTTAAGAGTCGCTAAGTAAGCGAGTTTTCTGCATCTAACGAACATAAAATTTTTTCAGATATTGACAGTAAGAAAGTGTTAAGAAAACCTATATTTTTGCAGCGCTGTTTTCAACTTATCGCAATCGCCTTTGGCTTGTGGTTAATTTTCGATCTTGTCACCCGTCTGGGGGCAGAGA
Source organism: Chroococcidiopsis sp. (assembly GCF_051657925.1). Taxonomy (NCBI): domain Bacteria; kingdom Bacillati; phylum Cyanobacteriota; class Cyanophyceae; order Chroococcidiopsidales; family Chroococcidiopsidaceae; genus Chroococcidiopsis; species Chroococcidiopsis sp. The sequence continues at coordinate 11,726 of NZ_JBOFLP010000200.1, read as the reverse complement.
TTTTTTGGTTTCAAGAAGTCGGTCACTTGCCAGTATTAAGACTACGACTATTAACCCAAGGTTTATTATGGGCGATCGGCTTTGGTGTCACGGCTTTGTATTTGTTGGGTAATTTAGTAGTGGCTGAACGCTTGATAGGGAGCAGGGAGCAGGGAGTAGGGAGCAGGGGAAGAGCGCTGAGGGAGCTGGGGAAGTTGGGGAGAAGAGAGCTGGGGGAGAGAAGAGAGCAACTACCAACTACCAACTACCAACTACCAATTACCAAGTACCAACTACCACTGCAACTATTTCTCCCCCTAGTCCTGCTATTAAGTCTCTTGGTGGGGCTGTTGTTGTGGCATTACGGTCAAATTGCTAGGCAGTACTGGCAAACTGACTTGAATTTACCGAATATATCGCCGCTGATTCCCAAGTTATTTAGACCAGCATCAGTTTTCTCTCTAGGCGAACGATTGTTCTCCCAAGTTTGGGCGCTGGGTGTGTTGGCAGGATTGACGATCGCGCTATTATTCTATACGCGCTTTTTTCTGTGGGCGATCGCGATTGTGTTCAGTGGAATTTTTGGTCTAGTTCTGTTTGGGAATTGGGCAAGAATACTGAAATATCTCAATCCCACCACTTTTAATAGTAGCGAACCCGTCTTTAATCGCGATATTAGCTTTTATATCTTCACCCTCCCATTAGGAGAATTATTAGAATTTTGGCTGGTGGGAATGTTTTTATATGGTTTAACTGCTGTCGCCCTGACTTATCTTTTAGCTGGAAATAATTTAAGTCAAGGGCGATTTACCAGGTTTACGCGATCGCAGCAGCGACATCTAGAGGGATTAGGCGGCTGTTTCATGCTGGCGGTTGCTCTCAGTTATTGGTTAAACCGCTATGAATTACTTTATTCTCGCCGTGGCGTGTCCTTCGGCGCAGGTTATACAGATGTAATGGTACAGCTACCAGCCAATACTTTCTTAAGTTTATTGGCAGTGGCGATCGCTATTTTTTTGTTCTGGGGCGCAGTTTTTAGTTATCCCAAGCAATTCAGACGCAAGTTTTTAATTGGGAGCGTTAGCGCGTATTTACTAATTGCTGTCGGGACTGGTACGCTATTACCTTCAGCAGTGCAGGGTTTTATCGTACTCCCGAATGAATTGGAAAGAGAACGAGCATACATTCAGCGAAGTATTGTATTAACTCGTCAAGCGTTTAACTTGGGAATCGATAACCGCACCTTCGATCCACAAAATAATCTTACCTATAAAGATATTCAAGTTAACGACCTCACCATTCGCAATATTCGCCTGTGGGATCAACGTCCCCTATTAGAAACAAATCGCCAATTGCAACAAATTCGTCTGTATTATCGGTTTCCCGATGCCGATATCGATCGCTATACCTTACTACAAGATACAATTGCGCGCCGACCCAGTGCCGCACCACCATCTACAACCGAACAACAGCAACCTGCTGTAAATACAGCCAATACGGAAACAAGGCAAACTTTGATTGCCGCAAGAGAGTTAGACTATAGCGCCGTACCCCAAGAAGCACAAACATGGGTAAACCAACACTTAATTTACACGCATGGCTATGGTTTTACCCTCAGTCCCGTGAATACGGCGGCTGCTGGGGGACTACCGGAGTATTTTGTCAAAGATATCAGCGACACAACAACTGATGGCAGTACTCTGGCTGTCTCTAGTGAAGCAATCCGCGATAGTATTCCCATCGGACAACCGCGAATTTATTTTGGGGAAATTACAGATACCTACGTCATGACGGGTACGCAGACAAAAGAATTAGACTACCCAAGTGGCAATGATAATGTTTATAACGTTTATGACGGTAAGGGTGGGATTAATATCGGCTCGTTTTGGCGGCGGTTGCTATTTGCTAAGTACTTAAATGACTGGCAAATGCTGTTGACACAGGATTTTACACCCCAAACGAAGCTACTATTTCGGCGTAATATTAATCAGAGAATTCGGGCGATCGCTCCTTTTATCCGCTACGATCGCGATCCCTATTTGGTAGTTGCAGATGCAGGAGATCCGCAAAGTTATCTTTACTGGATTGTTGATGGATACACGACGAGCGATCGCTATCCCTATGCCGATCCTGGTAATGAAGGAATTAACTATATTCGTAACTCAGTTAAAGTTGTTATCGATGCCTATCACGGTACGCTCAATTTCTATGTTGCCGATCCTAACGATCCGATAATTAACACTTGGCAAAAAGTTTTTCCTGGTTTGTTTCAACCTTTAAAAAATTTACCAAAAACTTTGCGATCGCACATTCGTTATCCACAAGACTTGTTCAGCATCCAAGCAGAACGGTTGACAACATATCATATGACCGATCCTCAAGTGTTTTATAACAGAGAAGACCAGTGGCAAATTCCTACTGAAGTCTACGGCAATGAAGCAAAATTAGTCGAGCCTTATTATTTAATCACCAGTTTACCTACCGTACCGTTTGAAGAATTTATCCTTTTGTTACCTTATGTTCCTAGTCAAAGGACGAATTTAATTGCTTGGTTGGCAGCGCGATCGGATGGCGAGAACTACGGTAGATTATTACTGTACGAGTTTCCCAAACAGCGACTGGTTTATGGTCCCGAACAAATTGAAGCGAGAATTAATCAAGATCCAGTCATCTCTCAACAAATTTCGTTGTGGAACCGACAGGGTTCTAGAACAATTCAAGGAAATTTATTGATAATTCCCATAGAACAATCGCTGTTATATGTCGAACCACTTTACTTAGAAGCAGCGCAAAATAGCTTGCCAACTTTAGTACGAGTCATTGTGGCTTACGAAAATAGAATTGTGATGGCAGAGAGTTTAGAACAAGCATTACAAGCTATTTTTCAACAAAAGGAAACACCTGCAACGCCAATTATTCGTCCGGTGGAAGAAAATAACTAAAAACAAACCTCAGTTCGGTTCAATTGCTTGTTTGAGGAATGACTCGATAGTTTGCAAAGGAAGAAACATTTGTAAAGGCGAGTCAAGACTCTCAAAACCATAGCGTAAGTAATAGGCTTTAGCTGTTTCATCTTTAGCATCCACAAACAGCCCTATTCCACCCGCATTTTCTGCTACAACCAGCGCCCGCTGCATCGCTTCAACTATTAAAATTTCTCCAATTCCTTGTCGTTGCCAATTTTTGCCCACTGCTAAGCGAGCTAATTTTACCCCTGGAATTAGAGAAGGATATTTCTTCGCCCATTTTTGGGGCAGTTCTTGTAAGCGTACTTCGCACAAAGTCAAGGTAAAAAAACCAATAATTTCTCTAGGACAAGTGCAATCGATGAGAACGAAGGTACGAGAAATGCCTTTCTGTATATGTTGCCGTGCTGTCTGTTTCAGAAATTGGTTAAGGGCTTCGTTACCACAGTCAAACTGTTCGCGTTCGTGAGATTTATCGAGTAGTTGAATGACTTTCACTAAAAAAATCTTGGTGTCGAGCAATTGCTGAGAGCAATTTTTGATTGGCAGCAGGCGGGTTTTCTAGTGAATGAAAAATCTTGTCTGCATCTTGTTGTGTAATGCTAATTATCCGTTCTGCTTCTAGAACTTTTTGGGCTTCTTTGAGGGCTGCTTGGATGAGAAATTGGTTCAAGGTAGCACCAGACAACTCAGCAGCTTTTTGCAAGGTTTCTTTAACTGAAGCAGAAACTCTTGCCGTGACTCGTTCATCATTTTGAGGGCGGTTAGGCATGATACATTTTGGCTTTTTATAGTGTTATTGTAACTAAATTGGTGACAAAATGACACCCACTTTTGCTTTTTAGTTTAATTCACCTAGTTTAATTTACATAAAGAGGAAGTTGACTTGAAAGAACGTTTTTGGTAGGTATCTTGAGGTAGGTGTATAAAAGGATTCTTGTTAGCATCGAAATTTAATTAAAAATTAAACATTAAAATGCAGTATTTAATGTATGCCCAACTTCAAAAGCAACGATCGCACCGAGTCAGAAGTTACGAATCGTACGAGCGGACAAGTGAGCGATCGCCCGCACGCGGAATCAACTGTCGGACGCAGCAACAATGGAATACTCGTGTTTTTGTTGGGTGTAGTTTCCACCCTACTACTAGTCGTTTTAGTCGGTGGCGGACTGTATATGTTTATGCAGCAGCGATCGACTCAATCGGCAACAAACCTAATACCATCAAATAACGAACCTCAACCAAACGCTGCGCCACCTCCAACTCAAGCTGAGACGAGTACGACAGCCGCGAGTCCTCCTGCTGCTACAACTGCTGCGATCGATCCTTCGTTACCTGCGCCCCAAACTCTTAGCCTCCAAGTCAATCATGCTAACGGTACGACAGCGCGACTTACGGGAATTACCTTTGCTGACGACCACATCACCGCCGATCTCAGCGTGACAAACGGTCATCGTAATGCCATTCGACTCAATAACAGTCGCGATATGGTAATCGCAGATAATTTGGGCAATCAGTATAATCTGGCAGAACCACCGAACAACGAAGACATTAGAGTTGACCCCAACACGACCCTTAAAGGAAAATTTGTCTTTAACGGTCGAATTGCTCCTAATGCAACTACTTTGACCTTAACTACAAATAATAGATTTGGTGGCAATGAAAATTTTAGTAATAACCCGAAGATGACCTTTAATATCCCGCTTCAGGGTGAAGCAAAATGAGGGAAGAATTCGGAAGTCGGAATACTCGCCTGCTTAAACAAGCTACGGAAGTCGGAATTGTTGATGTGAGGTGGATCGCTGGATTGCTGCTAATGCTAACGGTTGCTTGTGACAGCCAGCAGGTAAGTCATTCTGATGCAACAAAGACTCAGCAGCCTTCAACTACTGCAATTACAACTTTAGAAGAACCACAGGCGATCGCTGTAACTCAATTAGAACAACCCCATCAATCCGGTGCTTCTGTTACGCAGCTAGAGGTCGTCCAATCTACTCAAACAACGCAAACAGCAGTCCAAAAAGCTTTGACAGACTTAAAAGCCCAAGAAACTAGCACAGGTATTCGGATTAATTTACCAGAAAATATTTTATTTGATTTCGATAAATCGAATATTCGTTCTAGTGCTAAACCAACGCTACAAAAACTGAGCCTACTGCTGAAAAACTATGCCAAAGCACCCGTGACCGTCAACGGGTATACAGATAGTAAAGGTAGCGATGCTTACAATCAGGTGCTTTCTCAGAAGCGGGCAGAAGCTGTCAAAAACTATTTAGCGCAAAACTTTAGTATTAATAATAGCCGCATGACAGCTAAAGGTTGGGGTGAAAAACAGCCCATCGCCCCGAACGCGAAATCTAATGGTGCAGATAATCCCGAAGGAAGGCAGAAAAATCGGCGGGTAGAGGTGATTATAAGTCGTAAGTCGTAAGTCGTAAGTCGTAAGTCGTAAGTCGTAAGTCGTAAGTCGTAAGTATTTCTTGCACTAGGTACCACACACTACTCTCTTACCGATGACCAATGACCCATTACCCATTACCCATTACCGTATAATCTCCCGACTTCCCGCCCGTCTTACTAACCAAATGTATCGCTTCAATTTGCATCGATTTTTCTAGGGCTTTTGCCATGTCGTAAAGTGTCAAAGCAGTGACGGAGACGGCGGTGAGTGCTTCCATTTCTACACCCGTTTCGGCTTTGGTTCTGACTGTGGCAATAATTTGATAGCCAGGAAGTTCGGGATCGGGAGTAATTTGGACTTCGACTTTTTGTAGGGGTAAGGGATGGCACAGGGGAATGAGATTTGATGTTTGCTTGGCTGCCATAATTCCGGCTAGTCTTGCCGTTCCCAAGACATCACCTTTGGGGGCGTTGCCAGCTTGAATTGCTGCCAAAGTATCTGCTTGCATCCTCACTCTACCAGAGGCGATCGCTTCTCGAACTGTTGGCTGTTTGGCGGAAACATCTACCATCTGAGCTTGCCCTTGCCAATCGAGATGAGTCAAATTAGCAGTAGAAAAATTTTCTTGTGTCATTTAGTCAAAGTGTGTGTTACTATAAGTTTCTGGCAAGGGTGTGTAGCTCAGTGGACTAGAGCACGTGGCTACGGACCACGGTGTCGGGGGTTCGAATCCCTCCTCGCCCGTTTTTTATGTGTAGGGGCAGGTTTGCAAACCTGCCCCTATTTTAATGCGTATGCATCCTGACCCCTGCCTAAAGCAAAACGTAAAGAGGCAGGAAAACTTTTGCTCGAATGGGTCAGGAAGATGAGTAAGGCAAGAAAAGTTAACCCGCCAGCCGCACCAAACATCGCCCGATAACCGACTTGTTCCGCAATTAGACCTAAGAAGGGACCCGCGATCGCAATTCCCACATCGAACCCCACCATACACACGCCAAAGATTCTACCCCGTTCGTCTGGCTGGGCGCGGTCTACAAGTAGTGCGGCAATCGTAGGCAATAGCATTCCTGCCCCAGCCCCTTCGATAATTGCTGCCCATAAAAACATACTGGCATTGGTAGCTTGCCATAGCAGCAGCATCGATACCGAGTAGAGAATCAAGCTAATGGAAATAAATAAACCCCTGCCGTAACGGTCGGAAGCTCGTCCCGTAGTCAAGCGCACGACAAAACTCGCGATCGCGGCTGCGGTGTAAAATAAGCCTGCGTTTAAATCTACTTGAGTCGCTTTAATAAATAAGGGTGCAAAGGTACTTAAAGTTCCGAAAGCTAAACCGACGAGTAATAAAACAATTGCGGGGATACGCAGTCGCGGACTGAATAATAAACTCCAAAACCGATCTGCTGAAGGACTTTCGGTTGTCACTTTCGCGATCGGTGGATTGTAGACTTGGGAAGTAAACAAGATGCTCAAAAATCCCAACCCTGCCGAGAGGAGAAAGAGGGGTGCATAGCCAGCCCCAGCTTGTAAAAAACCGCCGATGGCGGGTCCCACTGCCATTCCAATCGCGGTCACTAAACTCATATAGCCGATAACTTCACCGCGATGTTGGGGGGGTGCAATATCGGCGACTAGGGCGCTGTAGCCCGTGGTAAAAGCGGCAATACTGATACCGTGAAACGCTCGCAGTGCCATCAATAAAGGCAAAGATGTAATGACTAAATAACCTAAAGGGGCGATCGCCACTACAGCCGTGCCAATGTATAACACCAGCTTACGACTGCGGCGATCGGCAAGCTGTCCCAACCAAGGACGAAATAATAACAGTCCAATGGCAAAACAGCCCATCACCATACCAATTTGTTGCTTGTTCGCCCCTACATTCTCGATGTAAAGAGGCAGAACGGGCAATAATGCTGTCAGACTAGACCAGAAACTCAGCCCAGCACAGAATAAAATCAGCAAATTTCGCCGCAAACTGCGATCGAATTTAAGAAAAACGTTCAAGGTTCAAGAAAGGGAGTAGGGAGTATCCGGTGTAGAGACGTTACATATAACGTCTCTACACCAAATATTTTTACTTTACTTAACATTATGACCTACGACCTCTCGCACGCGATAGATTGGACGACCTTGAGATTCATGGTACGTCCGCATCAAAAGTTCTGCCAGTAGTCCAAAGCAAAACAACTGTACCCCAGTGATGAATAGCAAGACAGACAAAATCAATAAGGGACGATTGCCAATACTTTGACCCAAACCCAATTTCAAGAAAGTCAAATATAGCCCGATTGCCGTACCTAAGACTAGAGACAGTAGCCCGAAGAGACCGAATACGTGCATGGGACGGGTGAGAAACTTCTTCATGAAGGAGATTGTCAGCAGATCCATCAACACGCGAAACGTCCGCCACAACCCATACTTGCTACGACCAAAACGCCGTGCGTGATGTCTCACGGGCATTTCGCCAATTCTCGCCCCTTCAATAAATGCTAAAGCGGGTAGAAAGCGGTGCAATTCTCCGTAGAGATTCATATCGGCTACGAGTTCCGACCGATAAGCTTTGAGAGAACAGCCGTAGTCGTGTAACTTGACACCTGTTGTCATGCCAATGAGTTTATTAGCAATTTTAGAAGGAAGTAAGCGAGTTAAAGCTGCATCTTGTCGTTGTTTGCGCCAACCGCTTACCAAATCATAGCCCGCATCTAGTTTGGCAAGTAAAGCAGGAATATCCGCCGGATCGTTTTGTAAATCTGCATCCAGAGTGACGATCGCTTTCCCTGTAGCATATTTAAATCCAGCCGCCATTGCTGCTGTTTGTCCGTAATTGCGTCGTAACAAGATAGCTTTTAAATCGGTGCGTTCTGTTGCTTGTTGCTTGAGGAAATCCGCCGAACCGTCTTTGGAGCCATCATCGACGCAAATGATATCGTATGTTAAACCACTTGCTTTCACGGTAGAAGCGATCGCCTCCAGCAAGTGAGGTATGCTCTCTACCTCGTTGTAAACTGGTACGACCACCGAAACATCGAGTTGGTTTGAGGCAATCGCCCCATTGGACTGAGTTAAGCTATCGGAAACGATCATGAGTGGGGTGTGGGGTGTGGGGTGTGGGGTGTGAGTTGCGACTTCTTTCTTGTCTCCTAATTTTTGACTTCTGACTTTTGACTTTTGACTTTTGACTTTTGAATTCCCTCATAACATTTAACGACTCTGCCGTAGGAACGCAGCTGTTGAAAATACGACCGACCGATCTCGTCTTCCTCTGCTGTTAAGCGATCGATCGCAATACCGTTACGTCCCATTTTTTGCCCAGAACTATGTATATAAGATCCAGCGCCTAAATATAGCCCTACATGGGTAGCTTTCTTATCCGTCCCAAAAAAGACCAAATCTCCCGGTGAAATTTCCGCTTCAGAAATTGTTTCGACAAAAGTTTCCTGTTGATATGCATCTCTAGGTAACCAAACACCCACTGAAACAAAAGCTGCTTGGATCAAGCCCGAACAGTCATAGTTTGGTCCTAACGTTCCACCCCATAAATAGTAATTGGGTTGCTGCATCGCTTGACATGCATAGTCAATAACTTTTGGCAAGCGACGATCGATTTCTGCACTAGAAAGAGCGATCGCTTGATAAGGAGACTTGGCTGTAGCTAATTTTTGTATGTCAGATCCGAGCAGCCAACCTGGATAATCATCTTCACACAAGCACACCTCAATTGCTGACGGGTTGTCAGGTATAGTCGTAACTTGTAAATGTCTTCCTGCTGCTGCTTGAGTTGCCAAGCGATCGCACTGAGGAGAATCATATATATTTAGAGGACTGAGGCACTGATATTCGATGCCAATTTGTAACTGTTCTAAAGTAACCATATGAAAATTAGATGGTAGTTGGTCGTAGGTAGTTGGTGGTTGTTAGTTGTTAGTTGTTGGTTGTCGATCGCCATTACCCATTACCCATTACCCATTACCCATTACCTCGCTATGATATTTTTCCGCAAAGACGAACAACTAGAAACTCTGGGCGATCGCGTTTTAGAAACAACTTGGGCAGAATTTCCCACTTTGGCGCGTAATCAAATTGCTCTGACGTGGATTGTCTACGATCCTCCAGTCCCAGTCAATACAGGTGGCGCTTTGAGTCCCCAAGCCTTCTGGAATTTTCCAATTCGGGGGTATAGCTATCGCGGTGTGGAACGAATCTATCCTGCTAGTATCGTCAAACTATTTTATTTGGTGGCGATGCAAGAATGGCTAGAAAAAGGTATGGTGGGGGCTTCGCCGGAGATCGAACGCGCCATGCGCGATGCGATCGCTGATTCTAGCAATGATGCAACTAGTTTAATAGTTGACGTTCTCAGCGGTACGACTAGCGGTCCCGAACTCCCAGCCGCGCCTTTTGAAACTTGGAAAACTCAACGCAATATCATTAATCGCTACTATCAATCTCTTGGTTGGGAGGAGATGGCAACAATTAACGTCAATCAAAAAACTTGGTGTGATGGTCCCTACGGGCGCGAACGAGCGTTTGTAGGAGAATTGATGGACAATCGCAATATGCTGACAACCAATGCCACGGCAAGATTATTACATAGTATTGTAGGTGGGGTAGCGGTGTCTAGCGGGCGATCGCAAGCAATGATGGGATTACTCAAGCGCAGCCTCAACCCTACCGATTTAGCAACAGATAATGACGAAGACCAAATTACGGGTTTTTTAGGTGGCGGATTACCCCCAGAAGCGCAATTGTGGGCAAAAGCTGGCTGGACGAGTCAAGTCCGCCACGATGCTGCTTATATAGAAATTCCTAATTTGCGACCATACTTATTAGTCGTATTTACCGAAGGTCGCGCCCACAGCAAAAATCGTCATATCTTACCCTTTATCTCGCAGCAGATCGCTGCCGCAGTCGCTACCTTGGGGAGTCGGGAGCAGTGACCAGTGACCAGTGACCAGTGACCAGCGATCGGTTAACTGTCAACCAACAACAAATGACAAATGACAAATGACAAACAAATATTGACAAATTCTGAAAAGCTAGAGCTAATAACTAATAGATAGAGTGAATTATGCAAGTTTTCAGCATAAAATCTTCTAGGAGTGAACGCAAATATGCTTTTTTCTCGTCATTTGCCGTTGGTATTCGGTGTTGCGTCCTTGACTGTACTCGGTTGGAGTTTATCTGCTCAAGCTCAGACAGCTAGTAGCGATCGCCTACAGATAAACCAACCTGCACAACCTCCAGATCGTGTCGTCCCGATGCCAGGAACGTCTGTGACTTCAGCTACGACTCTTACGACTCAATCTGCTGCACTTCCAGAGTTAGAAACGACAAAAATCGATAATTCCCAGATCGCACAAGTCGATAGCGCTGATGTGGGACGCGCAGTTATCGGTGGTTCTAGCTATGTTGGCATTGCCGCTAATATAGGTTTGGATGGGGACACGGATTTAGGCGACTCTAACTTTGCCGTGATTAGCAAAATTGGGCTGCCCAGTAACTTTTCAGTGCGTCCATCTGCCGTCTTTGGGGGAGATACGGTTTTTCTGATTCCCCTAACTTACGATATTTCTTTGCCAGGAGTCGATGTCATAGATGCTGCGCTACCCATATCACCTTACATAGGTGGGGGAGTTGCGATCGCCTCTGGTGATGACAGTCAAACCGACTTCTTGCTTACTGGTGGGGTAGATTTTCCCCTGACTAATCAATTCACTGCTACGGCTGGGGTAAACGTTGCCTTTTTTGAGGAAACTTCCATTGGTTTATTACTAGGAGTCGGCTATAACTTCCCTGGCTTGTGAATCCTCCCGACGCTGCCGCTAAGCGGACAGCGCGGGCTTCCCAAAAGACAAAATCTCTTGAGCGGTTTTAAGTGAAGCGGAAACCTTCTCCACTATTGGACAGGTTAGCCCAATCTTTTTGATGAGTTTGGCACTGTTTAAATCCCTGTGCAGTTCTTCTCCACAGGAACAAGAATGCCACCTATCTTTTAATTCTTTCGATACTTTATTGAGGCAATTCCAACAATGTTGAGACGTGCCTCTGGGATCGATTTCTCTCACGACTTTTCCAAGCTTCCAGGCAACAAACTTCAAGACTTGAACGAATTGTCCGTGAGCGGCATCGAGCATCGATCTATTGAGTCCAGATTTAGCTGATTGTCCGTTCAGCAGCCAAGTCCCATCGTTGTCGATTTTGGGTTTACACCTTCTAGAGCGTGTTATGCACTTTTAGTGTTCGCTAGAGTAGGGATATGGATAGAAAAGCATACCCGACTGATGTGAGCGATGAAGAGTGGGCATTTGTCGCTCCATACTTAAGCTTAATGAAAGAAGATGCTCCTCAACGAGAACATAGTTTGCGCGAAGTGTTTA
>NZ_JBOFLP010000199.1:0-10127 GCF_051657925.1 Chroococcidiopsis sp. | reverse complement strand
ATGGGCGTAAAAAAAGCCGGACCCGTAATCACCGACCAAGGTAACATGGTGATTGATGTTAGGTTTGATGCGATCGATAACCCCGCCGAATTAGAAAAAACCCTCAACAACATTCCTGGCGTACTGGAAAACGGCATCTTTGTCAACTGTACCGATCTCGTCCTGATTGGCGAAGTTCAAGACGGTCAACCTGTGGTAAGACAAATGTAATTTGTGGGGCGCACAGGTGTGCGCCCGTGAAAGTCTATGCAATACCGACGATTTGGACGCACAGAAATACCCATGCCCGTATTTTCCTGTGGTGGTATGCGCTATCAGTTTAGATGGCAAGATGTCCCTGCTTGGACAATTCCGCAGAACAATCAGGGTAACTTAGAAGCCACAATTCGGAGGGCAATTGAACTAGGCATCAATCACATTGAGACAGCAAGGGGTTACGGCACTTCAGAAGTGCAACTAGGAAGGATTCTACCAAAATACGATCGCGATCGCTTAATCGTCCAAACGAAAGTTAATCCCAGCCAAAATCCCAACGAGTTTCGCCAGAAATTTGAACAGTCTTTACGCAATCTCCGCCTAGATTACATCGATTTACTAGGTATCCACGGCATTAACAATGCTGAAACCCTACATCAAACCATTCGTCCTGGTGGATGTTTGGAATTAGCGCGGCAGTGGCAAGCTCAAGGTAAGGTGAGATTTATCGGTTTTTCTACCCACGGCGCAACTGAAATTATTACACAGGCGATCGCCACAAACGAATTCGATTACGTTAATCTCCACTGGTACTATATCAATCAAGCCAACTGGGAGGCAGTTGTAGCCGCCAACCGTCACGATATGGGCGTATTTATCATTAGCCCCTCCGACAAGGGTGGAATGCTTTACAAGCCACCCCAAAAGCTAGTGGAACTCTGTTCTCCCCTCAATCCGATGGTGTTCAACGACTTGTTTTGTCTGAGTCATTCTCAGGTGCATACTCTCAGTTTAGGGGCTGCCAAACCGCAGGATTTTGACGAACACCTCAAAACTTTAGAATATCTCGATCGGGCAGATGAGATTTTACCACCGATTTTGGCGCGATTAGAGCAAGCAGCTTGCGACAGCTTAGGGGAAGATTGGGTAAAAACTTGGCAGATAGGTTTACCCAGATACGATGAAACCCCAGGTAACGTCAATATTCCGACGATCTTATGGTTGAGAAACTTGGCGATCGCCTACGACCTCACAGAATATGCCAAAATGCGGTACAATCTCCTCGGCAATGGTGGTCATTGGTTTCCTGGCAATCAAGCCAAGCAGATCGAGCAATTAGATTTGCGATCGTGCCTTACCAACAGCCCCCACGCTGATAAAATTCCCGCTATCCTCGCCGAAGCACACAAACTATTAAGCGGTGCAGAAGTCAAGCGGCTATCGCAAGAATAGGGGTGAGGAGTGAGGAGTGAGGGGTGAGGGAATTGTCGGGGCGGGTTTCACCCAACAGACTTTACGACTGACAGATATTTCAGCTAAACCCGCCCGTAGAAGGGTTAGCGAAATAATATAGGCATAATGACCTTAAACCTGAGAATATGAAAACTGTTGCAGCAAAAATTAATTGTTGAGACGTTAAAAACTAAGGTAATCCCAACCACCAATTACCAATTACCAACTACCAATTCCCAGAAAATCGCTGTAACAAATTTGATTAACTCAGTAAAGGTAAGTACTTATGTCTATCAAGCGTCGTAATTTCCTGTTCTTACTAGGAGCAACGGCTGGTGCTTATGCTATAGAAACTTATAGTTCGCACAGTTCAGCTTGGGCGCAAACTCCCAACCCTAGTGGAGATTTCAAATTACCACCTTTGCCATATGACTATAAGGCATTAGAACCGCATATCGACGCGCAGACGATGCGAATTCACCATGACAGACATCACGCGACATATGTAAAAAATTTAAATGCAGCGATCGCCAAATACCCAAAATTCAAAGGTCAAACTGCCGAACAACTCATCCAAAAACTTGATAGCCTACCACAAGATATTCGCATGACCATCCGCAACAATGGCGGCGGTCATGTCAATCATAGTATGTTTTGGGAAATTATGAGTCCGAAAGGGGGCGGAGAACCAACAGGAGAAATTGCCTCTGCGATTAAGAAAAACTTTGGTAGCTTTGCTAACTTTCAACAGCAATTCAATCAAGCGGGAGAAAAACGGTTTGGTAGCGGTTGGGCTTGGCTAGTGCGCACTCCTGACGGTAAATTTCAAGTTACCAGTACTGCTAACCAAGATAGCCCCCTAATGGAAGGTAACTATCCAATTATGGGAAATGATGTGTGGGAACACGCCTACTATCTCAAGTATCGGAATCGCCGCGCCGAATATCTCAAGGCTTGGTGGAATGTCGTCAACTGGCAGGAAATCAACCAGCGCTTAGCAATGGCAGCGAAAGCGGCATAATTGGCAGTAGGAGATAAGGGAGATAAGGGAGATAAGGGAGACAAGGGAGACAAGGAAGACAGGGAGGCTGAGGCAGCAATTACCAATTACCAATTCTCCACATTACACTCACCCCTCACTCCTCACCCCTCACTCCTCACCCCTTATTGGAACCCTAAAAATAGTTTTGCGTCATTGAGGGGTGGTAAGATTAACGCAGAAATTTGCCGCTGACGCAAATATGTAACTCAGTGCGATGTGGATATTTATCGTACTCGCGATCGCCAACTACTCATCTAAGATGTCTAGCTTAGGATTCGTACTAAAATGACATTGCTCGATAGCGATCTTCATCGTTCTCCATCTGCGATCGTGCTAATTCCAGTGTTTAATGATTGGGAGGCACTGGAAAGGTTGCTCTGGAGTTTGGATGAAACTTTTCTAGACCGAGATATTCGCGCAGATATTTTGATTGTAGACGATGCTTCGATCGCTCCAGCCCCTACGGAACTGAAATTTTTTAGTTTTAAAGCCATTGAGAAAGTCAAGATTTTAGAACTAAAAAGAAACTTAGGGCATCAACGAGCGATCGCTATTGGTTTAGCTTACATTGCAGCAAACTTAAACTGTAAAGTCGTTGTCGTTATGGATGGAGACGGCGAAGACAATCCGCAAGATGTTCCTAGACTAATCAATTGCTGCCAAGCAGAAAGCAATGCCAAAGTTATTTTTGCCAAAAGAACTAAGCGATCGGAAACATATGTTTTTAAAGCTTTTTATCTAGTTTATAAAATCGTTTACAAACTCTTAACCGGACATCACATTCAAGTAGGAAATTTCAGCGCAATTCCTTATCAACTTTTATCTAGAATTGTGGTCATCTCCGAGATTTGGAATCACTATGCCGCTGGAATTATGCGGGGGAGAATACCATACACTGAAATTGCTACCAAGCGCAGCAACCGTTTGTTCGGACGCTCTAAAATGAACTTTGTTTCCTTGGTAACGCACGGAATCAGTTCTATTTCCGTCTATGCAGATATAGTAGGTACGAGACTGATTATTTCTGTATCTGTAATTGTGTTATTGATTCTAATATCTCTAGGTGGAATTGTATCTATTAAACTCTTCACCAGTTTAGCAATTCCTGGTTGGACATCGATCGCAGTTGGAATTCTTTGCTCGATTCTCATGCAAGCAGTCATGTTATCGATTGTTTTTGCATTAATGATTTTAAATACTAGGAATAGTTATGGATTCATGCTTGGTCAAGACTATTATTACTTTGTTTCTAAGTTGAAAGAAGTCTTTTCTAGAGAAGTTTTGTCTAAATAAGTCGATGCAAGATTACTCCTATATTGGCTCGGAATTAGAATTATTCTCTCAAGCTTATAACTGGAAAAACTACTATGGAAATTTAATTCAAAAATATCTGCAAGGTAGAGTATTAGAAGTAGGTGCAGGGATAGGCGCAACCACTGAATTTCTCTGCAAAGGTCATCAAAAAGAGTGGATTTGCTTAGAGCCAGATCCAATTTTAACTGAAAAGATCGATCTAAAAATTTCTGTTGGTAGAGTGCCAGCGTGTTGTAAATCGAGAGTGGGAACCTCAGCAGATTTAGCTTCAAACGATTGGTTTGATACCATTATCTACATGGATGTTTTGGAGCATATAAAAGAAGATCGCACAGAAGTGAAGACTGTGACGCAGCATTTATCATCTGGCGGTTACTTAGTCGTACTAGCTCCCGCACATCAATGGCTATTTACGCCATTCGATCGAGCTATAGGACACTATCGACGCTATAACAAGCAAAGTTTAGCATCCACGATACCCAGAAACCTCAATTGTATTCAGCTGATTTATATCGACTCAATCGGATTACTTGCCTCATTAGGAAACCGTTTCGTGTTGAAAAGTAAAACGCCGACAAAACAGCAGATACAACTTTGGGATAAAGTCATGATACCTTTATCTAGAAACATCGATCCAATTTTGCAATATTCTTTAGGTAAATCTGTTTTAGGAATATGGCAAAAACAGAGCTGATAGACTACGAGTCTGAGGCTACACAAACTAAGTCTGTCTGAGCTAACTATTCTAGCTTGCGGAGGTAGGCTTTGTCTGTGTAACTGCGATTTCTAATCGCTGAGGTATTTTGACTGGTAGCAAAGGGTTGAAAATGAATAGCTTCAAAGTAAAAAATAAAACGATGCCAAAGACGATTCGTTTCGCGATCGTCGCCACTCAAATTGTAATTCTTATTTGCCTTTGTCTGGCGTTTAGCGTTCTAGTTATTAAAGATTTTTACCACCCGCTAACAGGATTTACTGGTCCAGGACTTCCAGGCTATCCAGATTCAACTGTCAATAAGGAATATGTAGACCTGTGGGAATATACAGGTTTTTATTTTGCCAAAAACTTTGATTTTTTTCCCCTACCTCACCTAAATTTAACTAACAATCAAGCTTTCTATCCCTACGGAACCAATAGCGTGTTTCAGCCTTGGGGAATTGAGAAAGATCTATTTTACGCTGCACTTTATTCTCTATTTCAAACTGGTCCTTGGTTGCAGCTTTATTATTTACTTTCAATCGTAGTCACGGTAGTTTTTACTTTTTTTCTGCTCCGAAAAGACTACGGCTTATATCGCGCTGCTGGTGCTGGCTTTATTGCTGCTTTTTTTAACTTTTACGCGATCGCAAAATATCCTCAACACGTTGGTTATGCAATCTTACACTGGACAATTCTCAGTTTTTTTGCTGACTTTCTCATCGTCAAACGAGTGGTCATGAGGCAACACGTATCTCTAAGATTGATTCTACTTAGGGTGTGTTTGCTCGTCTTATCTCTCGGTCAAGATTTGGGATATGTTGCTGGTTATGCATTAACATCTTTTACGGTTTCTATTCTTTATATTATTGCCCTCAATATTCAGAGATATTTAATTAAAAAAGAAGTCAAAATCAAAAAAGTCTTACGACTACAACTTTTAAGTTACAAAAGAGACTTCTTTACTCATCCCAAAACGAGTTTAATCTTATTAGCTATAACTGCGATCGCCAGTTATATATATCTACCTTTGGTTCTTCAAATTGGCAAAGCGGCTAAAAGTTTAAGCGATACGGGAGATTTTTATGGTGCTTGGTGGACGAATCCAGCGCGACTAATAATACCATTTTTTCCTTTCCTCAACCCAGGACAGAATTATGCCAACTTCTTTTTAGACTCAACAGAAGCTTTTTTTGATGGTAGTCCTGGTTGGTTTTTATTAATAATAGGAACTGTCGGATTGTGGCAAGCTAGGAAACACATTGGCATCTTTGTTCCCTTACTAATTATTCTCTTATTTTGCCTGCTCTACCATCCCACTTTTCTACCAACTTTAAAAATCTTTCCTTGGTTTAGCTTCAATCGCGTTAGCGGACGTAGCACGCTAGTTTATGCCGTAATTTTTTGCATTTTTGCTTTAGGAATTAATTTAGAACATTGGCGTTCCTTCGGCAAAAAGTTCTTAGCTGTTGCATTAGTTCTACTAGCTTGTACTGAACTTTACACTGCCTATTCGTATAAAGCTTACTACCAACCCGCTTCACTAAATGAAAATTTTTACGCCTACATGAATTATATCAAGGAGCAGCCAGGGGAAGCAGTGTTAGATTTTCCCTTCTGCGTTCATGGTGGTAATGGAATTGGTCCTTGCCCTTATTATGTCCATAACAGCGGCATTTTTACCTTAAGACGATTCCATGAGAAAAAAGTTATGGGACAGTATTTCGGACGCTTACACCCATCTCAAGCAGAACCTTACATTGCAGCAGGCTGGGATAAATTACTCGCACCAGACACGCAAAAGAAAACGTCAATTCCACAAGTAAAATGTTTCCGTTCTGATGAGTGGTCATTTTTTACAGATTTTTATAAACTGAACGATTTTGCTGGAATTAATTTATATACAGATTTACTCACAAAAGACTGTACTCAAGAATTTTACGGTCGTTTTGGCGTGCCAACAATGGTGACAGAAGCACCCACAGGTGGCAGAATAGAATTTATTCCTAAATCTACTAATTGGCGACTTCAAGTTAATTCAGACTTAGGTGCTAGCTTAAAATTTCAACCTTTATTAGATAGTTCTGAGACAAATTTACTGCAAAATAGTGCGCCCTATAGTTTAAATTTAACTGGATTGGAGGGAATTACTAAAGATGAACAACAGAATAAGTTTCGCTGGGGATTAGGAGAAAAAACAGAACTGAATTTCTATTTATCTGTTCCTCAAGATTTAGTGTTGACATATAGTTTTGACAATCCGATTAGCCCTCAAGATATAATTGTAGAGATTGATGGCATACAGATAGAAAGAATTGCTCCGATTAAAGTTGGCGATCGCGTTCAACGTCAACTGAAGTTTCAAGGAATTGCCGGACAGAATACTATTACATTTAAGTATCAAAATCGCAGTTCCTTTTTTGAGGTCTTGCAATATGCCATGAAGCATGAAAATTTAGAAATTAAACCGCTGCCACTCGAAGCACAGTACGGTAACTGGAAATCGCGGCGATCGATCCGATTTCAGCAACTTTCAATTCAACCAGTGAAAGAAGAGAAAGGTCAGAAAGCCTAAAAATCTGTCTAAGTAGATTTAAAATCTCTACTTTTTCTCTAGCTGTTGCAGGCAAATTCTGTTTGGATATTTCTACAATTTATAATTGTTAAGAACTAGTTTTTCTTAAATAAATGCAATGGCGCGTACCGTGGCTTAAAGGAGTGGTAAATTTTTCAATTTTTTCAATTTTTCCGCTCAATTTTTTTATAGTATCTTCTAAAGTTGTTTCTTCTTCTTTTGTCCAGTTACCTCGATATAAAACAGCTAATCCCTCCGCCTTGAGAAAAGGTAAAGCGTAATTTGCACAAACATCAGCCGCCGCCACAGCTCTAACTAAAGCTATGTCATAGTTGCTAAAATGCTGAGGTTGCTTGTTGATACTTTCAGCCCTACCAATTAAAGTTTGAATATTTTGCAGGTTCATTTCAGTCATTAAAGAATTTAGAAAAGCCACTTTTTTCTGCGTAGAATCGAGTAAAGTCACCTCAGCATCAGGTAAAGCGATCGCAACAGGAATTCCAGGAAAACCAGCACCCGTACCAATATCAATTATCTTCTGTAGGGGCGCACGGCTGTGCGCCCCTACAGAATTTGTTGGCAATAAAGATACAATCCCCCGCAGAGAGTCCCACAGATGCTTTTCCCAAAACTCTTCTGGTACAGTAATGCGAGTCAAATTTAATTTTTGATTACCAATAACGATCGCCTCATAAAGCTGCTGAAATTGCGCTTGTTGTTCGATACTAGGCTGCCAATTGAGAGTTTGCTGCCAAATCTCATGCATTTCCGGCAGTATAGAGTGATGAAACTCTTCCATAAAAGATCTAAATTATTTCTGCTGATTCCGACTTCTGTACGGGCGGGTTTAGCAAATGAATTGACTACCTTATCTATAAATCTTCGGTCAAAACCCGCCCCTACCTAGACTTACGCTTATACTACTTGATGCGGTTCGATCGCCAACGGTGCTGTAGGATAAATTTCACCGTGCTGAATTGACCAACAGCGATCGGCGATCGCCAATAAATCTCCTGCATCGTGAGTTACAACTAACAGCGTCCGTTGTTGCTTAAGTTGGGATAATAAATGAACTAGCTGCCTGCGCATCGACCAATCTAAACCAGCCGTAGGCTCGTCTAATAAAAGCAGTGCGGGTTTGCGAATCAACTGAACCGACATAGCCAAGCGGCGTTGCTGTCCACCGCTGAGAACTTGCGGTGGTGTGTGTAGAGGCAAATTCTCCAAACCGACATCTGATAAAGCTTGTTTGACTCGTTCCGAACCTAATTCGGGATGTCCCAAGCGTAATTCTTCTAAAATTGTACCACCGCAGAAATGACGCTCTGGAAACTGAAATACCAATCCTGCTAACTCTTGTAAATTTTCTGGTTGTAATTCTTGCGTTCCCCAACTTACGTTACCCGCAGTTGGCGATACCAACCCCGATAAGATTTCTAATAACGTACTCTTGCCAGAACCACTAGGACCAATAATCAATCCTAACTGCTGGGGTGCTAACTCTAGGTCGATCGATTTTAAAATAGCTGTTGAACTAGCTGGGGGGTGATAAGTCAGATTTTTCAGATAAAGCATCAGCTAAACATACCAACAAACGTTAACGGACATTCGGCAGCGCTAAATATACAGCGCTAAATATACAGCGCTAAATATACCAAGTATAATTCTGCCTGTATTCTGATAAACAGATGTCGATACCGATCGGCAGCTGCAACTTCCCAACCGGAGATTCGTCTAATTCAGTTATCAGTTATCAGTTATCAGTAGAGAGCGACTTGTGACTTCTCCCTTGTCCCCCTTGTCCTCCTTGTCTCAACCCCTAACTCCTATGATCGGGCAAATTTTTAGTGCGATCGCACTTTCAACTACACTCACTCTTTGCCTCATTTCTCCGACTCTGGCTCAAGATCCCTTTCGCGCTACGAATCAAAGACCGATTGGCGAAAAAACTGAAGCCGCTTTTAGAGCCATGTTCGAGCAGGGAGATTACATTTCAGCAGATCGCTATCTCAAGGCAATTTCAGGTAACGAGCAGCAAGAGCCTTTAGCTTATGCCATGAGAGCTTCCCTTGCTTACGTCCTCAACGAGGACTACAATTCTTTAGGCAACTATGGCAAAAAGACATTAGACACGGCTCGCCAACTAACATCAACAGACCCGTTGCGCGGTAATTTATACTCAGCAGTCGGTCATTTTTTATTGGGTGCATCTGCTTTGTTTCGAGAAGGGACAGTGAAGGGAACGCCGCAAGCTTTGGCAGAATTAAGGCAAGTCTACGAGTACATGGACAAAGCTGAAGCTATCTCCTCTACAGACCCCGAATTAAACTTGCTGCGGGGATACATGGACTTAATGGTATCTGTCAATCTGCCCTTTTCCAACCCAGAACAAGCAATTGGGCGCTTGCAAAGGTTTGCAGGACCTAAGTATTTATCTGAAAGGGGTGTAGCGGTTGGCTATCGAGATTTGAAAAAATTTCCCCAAGCCATAGAAGCTGTGGATAGAGCGATGAAAGCAAGTAATAGCAACCCAGAGTTGTATTATCTTAAAGGACAAATTCTCTCGACTTATGGCAATCAACAAAAGAGTGCAGCCATGTTACAGGAATCGGTGAAGAATTTCGATTTAGCGATCGCCAAAAAAGCCCAACTCCCACCCGACTTAGTCAAACAAATCGAGCGAGAGAGACGCAAGGCAGCTCAACGGCTAAGTGTAGTAGCGCAGCAAAAATAGATAATGGTCATTTGTCATTTATCATTTGTCATTGCTGGTTGACAGTTATTTCTCTTAGTCTCCTAGTCTCCTGGTTTCCTCTGCTTCCCCTTGCCTCCCTTGTCCCTCTCCCTAACCCCTTAACGATGCAAGTTCAATTTCGCGAATTTAATCCCTTTGATCTCTGGTTTTGGATCGAGTTTAGTAACGTACCTGCCCCAATGGAAAAGCAGTATGTTGAGGAGGTATTTCAATCCTGGTTTTATCTAGGAAAATTAGGTGGATTCAATGCCGAAAATTTACAAGTTCAAGAAGAAGGATTAGATCTCAGCTACATGGAATATGACACGCAGCAGGC
>NZ_JBOFLP010000198.1:0-7318 GCF_051657925.1 Chroococcidiopsis sp. | reverse complement strand
TACCAAAGTTAAATCTTGAGAAAACAAATCTACGGAGTTATCACCAGGAACAGTGACGCTGCACTTAAACTTACGGGGCATATAGTGCGTGCCGTAGAGTGGTTCTTCGCTATCGTGAAAAACCGTTCCCGTACCATTTCTCTGCCGTGCGGCTACAACTTCAGGGTTTTCTTCCGCACTAATGGCTTTTTCTCCATCTAGCCAAATTTCATAGTATGCCCCTGTTTGTGGCGAGAGCAACTGAGCGACATACTCAGAATATTCCCAAGCGTGTTGATATTCTGGCTTATTTTTAAATGGAGCCGGAGGAGCCATAACGTTACGATTAATGTCACCACAGGCTCCCAGCGTCGAACCCATACTTTGAATTATGGCTGCGATCGCACTTTTCAGATTTCGCTTCAAAATGCCATGCATCTGAAAGCCTTGCCGCGTGGTGACGCGCAAAGTTTGATTACCGTATTCTTCAGCCAGCTTGTCCAGAGTCAAATACAATTGAGCTGGTACGAACCCACCTGGGTTTTTTGTTCGTACCATAAATTGGTAGTCCTTCTCCTGACCTTTAATCCGGTTGTCGCGGTTATCTTGCTGATAAGAACCGTGAAACTTAAGAATCTGGATGGCTTCTTCGGTAAAATGAGTTGTATCTTGTAAAATTTCGGTCGCGACTGGTTCCCGCAAAAAATTGCTGCGTTCCTTAATCCCTTCAACTTTGGAAGGCTTGCGAGTTACGGGGGTGGGAGGAGTAGAAGATTTAACCATTAGAGTTGGATGCTGATTTCACAAAAATATTTCACCGCCGCTCCGGTAAATTCGATAACACCCCTACGGCTGTTTAATCTCCGGTAATTCCGTCGATTTTGTGATGAATAGACTAACTCTATAGATCCTATCACGATCGAAAAGCTGGGGCTGACTCGATTTATAAGAGTAAACAATCCCAGCTTTGAATTGGTAAAGGCGCACGACTGTGCGCCTTTACCTCAATCGTTAGTTAAAGCGGTAAGCCGCACCAGCTTGAATGCTGACAGCATCAGAATCGCTGTCTCTGTAGGAATCAATACCCCACTTGGCATCACCGTAAACAACCACGTTGCTCCCAACTTCAGATTCAGCACCAGCAGTTAGCACGATGGCATCTTTGTTACCTAGAGGCGAAGAATTGCCTTCTTCGGTATTGAAGGAGTAACCGCCACCGAGGTAGAGGTTGGTGTTGGGAGCAACTGGAACATCATATGTTACCAACGGCATCAGCGCGGTTGAATCGCCACCAAATAAGATTGCACCTCTGGCAGAAATAGGCGCGTTTGGAATCGCGAATCGTCCTTGAATGTTGCCACCAACTTGAGAATCGTCGTCATATATGGGGCTATCACCATCGGTAACGCCTACGGAAATACCACCACCGAGATAGTTCGCGTCCGTACCATTTGATGCAAAAGTTTGGGCTGAGGCTTTTCCTACAGGAAGAAATGTAGGAATAATAGCCAATGCAGACACAGCAGAAAGAGCGAGAATAGACTTGATTGAGCGTTTCATAAGTAACTCTTGAGCCAACAAAAACTTGTGTATTGTGTGTCGTAAAGATGGCGTTTATGTATCAGACAATCGAATAACTTTTTTACCATTTATGACTGAGTTATTGGCTTGCCCGAAACCTTTGCCGTATCACCTTCACTACAACTAAGGTAGCGATCGCCAATCACAACTTGCAGCAGATGTAGACTGTTAATAAACTGTCATATTATTTTTATAACAATCGTTCAAAATAAAATTTTCACGCTATAATACAGTCAAATAAGTATAGATGTGGGAACTTTTTGTCAAAGCTTTCGTCCTTGGTAGAGTGCGTAATTTAACGCACTCTACATATAAATCCTAAAGATCATCTCCAGGAATAATTAATTTGAGTATGTTGAAATAGCCATATTCGTAAGGGACGCATAGCTGTGCGCCCCTACAAAAATATTGCAGATGTATGGGAAACGCTACATTATTTAACAGAAGCAGAAATCCAATTTAGATAAGGTTGGGAACCTACCAAAATAGGTAGAGCAATAATTTTGGGAACTTCGTAAGAATGTAATTCACGAATTTTAGCTTCTAAATTGGAAAATTGAGCTAAATCTGTTTTAATTAATAATTACCATTCTCGTTCTTTATTAATTTCTCCCTTCCACATGTAGACAGATTGGATGGGAAAAACATTCACGCAAGCAGCTAACTTAGATTCTACTAAAGAAGTGGCGAGCGCCTCTGCTTCTTGTTGCGCTCCGGCTGTGACCAAAACTACACCGTAATTTGCTTTATTCATGATTCATGTCAAGATTAATTTTGGCGTAATTGCATTGCGATCGCAACGGACAAATTCCACAACTAGGATTTCTTGCCGTACAAACTCCCGCACCAAAATCTAGTAACGTTAAATTCCACCGACTCACATTTGTTTTCGGAGCGACATATTCAGCCGCACTCCATAACAGCTTACAACGAGATTTGACACGATTCCCCTGCAAACCAAAGAATCGCTCTAAAATCCGCGCTACGTTGGTATCGAGTATTGCTAGCGGCTGCGCAAAAGCATTGGCACAAATAGAACGTGCCGTATATAACCCAATTCCAGGCAAAGAAAGCAACTGAGCCTCTGATGCGGGAATCTTACCATCATACTGTTCGATAATTACCCGTACAGATCGATAAAGGCGATCGGCACGGAAATGCAAACCCAAAGGCTTTAGTAAAATCGCAATTTCTGCTACTGATGCCGTTGCCAAATCTTCGAGGGTAGGATATCGAGTCAAAAAAGCTTCATAAATTGGAGCAACTGTATTAGCACCAGTTTTTTGGAGCAAAAACTCAGCGATGAAAATAGCATAGGCATCTGTAGTAGTGCGCCAAGGAAATTCTCGCAGATTGAGAGTAGCCCAACTAGTTAACTGACGACAAAACCACTTAATTTTGTTTGCCGCCAGAAGCGCTGTAAAATTTTCTTGAGATCGAGCGATCGCGCTTGTCACAACACCAGATTCCTCTCTTTCAAGACAAGACACTTAAACTTTTGCCATCGTTCCAAATGAGAAACAATCTTGCGCAACAAGCAACTCTGTAAATAGAGACACGACATAGCGCGCCTCTCCAAACATCTAACTAGACGACAAAGAATAGACTCGTCCGTCGAAAAGCAGGCGAGTAATGCCCTTAGACTGGAGTTGAGAACGAGTTTTTTGCAACATGCGACTGTCAGGGACTTTAATCACTCGATCGCGTTTGCTAGAAAATCGCCGCGCTACCCGATGGTTGTCAAATATCGGTAGAGTTTTTTGTTGGACTTCTTGCACGGGAATTTGTCCCAAATCGCCAAAATCCCTCAGCGGTCGCGTAATTAATTCTGCCATGCGATCGATCACGATATAACATGTTCTCGGCAGCATTGCTTCTGACAACGGTAACACCCTGACGAAGCTTTCGACGGGCAATCGCCTTCTAATAACTGGTGTTGTCTCTTCCTCGAAATCGTCGTCTTCGTCTAGATCTTCTAAATCTTCTAAATCTTCTAGATCGTCATCCTCATCATCTTCGTCTTCATCTTCATCGAGCAATTCTTCTCCTACCATAATTGCTGCAATCTCGCTAGCCTCTGCGCTTACCTCCTCGCGCACTTCTTCTACAGGTAGGGAAGGGTTACTGAGTAACTCTAATTGTTCCGCTAGCGGTTCGATTTCTGCTCCAGTCTTCGCTGTCGAACGCCGTTTTTTAACAGGTTTGGGGGTAGGGGCTTCAACAACTGGTTCGGGTTCAGATATTGTTTTTAGTACGGGTGCTTCTAGGGTGGGTGAGGGTACTTCTACCACAGGGGAAGCGATCGCTGCTACCTCTTCTCTCTCTGCTCCCCCAGGAGTCCGAGCCGCCCGTTTAGCTGCAATGAGCGTTTCATACTCATCTTCTGGCAAAGTCACTTTTAAGAAGCGACTAATCGTAGAGTTGCTCACTCCATAGCGATCTGCTAGCGTTGATGTTGTCTCTCCTGTATTGCGATACAAATCCAAAATTTCTGTTCTGTCAGCTTCCGTTAATTTTTTGACCGTCATACTCCAGTTTCCCCTCAGCCCGCTTCTCAACGCCAGAATTGGCGATTGCGGCTCGATATTCGCTCTCGTCTCTACAGCACCAATGGCAAAAGTGGTTTTAGGTTAAGCCCGATTGAGCGCCCACCAATTCCAGCCAGAACACTGCTGCATTCAATTTTAGCGGTACTTGAGAGGATTATATTGAGTTAGTCATTCGTCATTTGTCATTTGTCACTGCTCCCTGCTCCCTACTCCCTACTCCCTACTCCCTGACAACTGATTTATAATTTTCCAGTAACTCTGAGGCTGTTGACTAGTGCTAGCCATTTATCCTGGTAGCTTCGATCCAATTACCTTAGGACATCTCGACATTATCGAACGCGGTTGTGAGCTATTCGATCGCTTAGTCGTTGCCGTGTTGCGCAATCCGAATAAAACACCTATGTTCACCGTGCAAGAACGGCTAGAACAAATTCGCCTCACCACTCGTCATTTACCTAATCTGGAGGTTGATAGTTTTGATGGTTTAACCGTCAATTACGCTCAAATGCGACAAGCTAAAGCTCTCATCCGTGGTTTACGAGCAATTTCAGACTTTGAAGCTGAATTACAGATGGCTCACATCAATAAAACGCTATCATCTGAAATTGAAACTGTTTTTTTGGCGACATCAAATGAGTACAGTTTTTTAAGTAGTAGTGTGGTGAAAGAGATCGCTAAATTTGGCGGTCCCATCGACCATCTAGTCCCACCGCACATTGCTCGGGATGTTTACCGATGCCAAGCCAAAACTCACCCAATCTAGAGCCTGAAGAGAATAGAAGCTTTCCGCCGCTAGCAGATGCTGCCGATCTAGGTAGCGGAGAAATTCAGCAGGAATTGGCTCGGCTAGAAGAAATAATTCTTTCTAGTCCCCATATTCCTCTGACGCGCAGAACACTAGTAGATGAGGAGCAGTTGCTAGATCGAATCGATCTCATTCGATCGCTCCTACCATCTGTGTTACAACAAGCACAAGCGATTGTCGCGCAAAGACAGAACATTCTCTTGCAGGCAGAACAAGAAGCTGACGAAATTATTCAGACGGCACAGACACAAGCAGCCCAGATTATCGATCGGACGACTATTGTACAACAAGCTGACCTCTCAGCTAGGCAACTCCAGCAGCAAGTTCAACAAGAGTGCTTATTAGCGCAAGAAGAAAATCTGCAACAAATCG
Organism: Chroococcidiopsis sp.; assembly: GCF_051657925.1. Classification (NCBI taxonomy): domain Bacteria; kingdom Bacillati; phylum Cyanobacteriota; class Cyanophyceae; order Chroococcidiopsidales; family Chroococcidiopsidaceae; genus Chroococcidiopsis; species Chroococcidiopsis sp. Next base: position 2,032 of record NZ_JBOFLP010000198.1, on the reverse strand, counting down.
ATCGCCTGCGTCAAGAAGCAGAACGGCAAATCGAGCGGATGCGGCAAGAGGCAATTATGGAGGCAGAGGATATTCTACGCGGTGCGGATGATTATGCCGATGCTGTGCTTAATAGTTTGGAGCAGCAGCTTACAGAAGCACTCCGCATCATCTACAACGGACGACGGCAGTTGCAACCAGATGAAACACAACAGCGGAAATCCGCTTGAATCAGTTATCAGTGAAGAAAGGGAGCAGGGAGCAGGAAGCATTTAATTCCAGCTTAGGACCTACGACTTACTGATTGCTTTGCCTTCAGCTAATAATTTCGGTCGTAAATATAGGTTTTCTAATAGTACTGATGCTCCGGCAATCCAGGGTGGCACGATCACGGCTCCTAGAATACCGAGAACTTGGGTTCCTCCCAAAACGGCTAGTAATTGGTAGAGTGGATGGACTTGGACAGAGGAACCAACAAGTAGGGGATCGAGAACGTAGGTTTCTAGGTTCTGGACGACGATAAATAACAATAATACCCACAAAAACGTCCAGCCACCTTGGGAAATGGCGACGACTAAAGCCGGAATTACACCTAAGATGGGTCCGAGAAAAGGAATTAAATTGGTAAATCCAGCGATCGCTCCTAAAGCTAGGGCAAATTCTGATAAACCTAAAATACCCAAACCGATTGTAATGGCAACGGATAAAATTGCTGAAACCAAGACTCGACCTTGAATGTATCCTCCCATACGACGGGCAATCGGTTCGACTTGCTCGGCAAGGCGATCGTTCCACGGTTGGGGAAATAAATTGACTAAACCTGAAATTAAATTTTCCCTACCAGCAACCATATAGCCTGAAAGCAAGAACGCCAGAATTAAGTTAAACATTCCGCCTAAAATTCCGGTGGTGATGTCGTAGGAACTGACTAATAATTGTTGACCGGAGCGAATTATCCACCCGGTTAATGCTTGCAGGTCAAAAAATTGCTCGATTTCTGATTCAGTAATTCCCAATTTGAGCGCGAATTGTTCTACCAGTCCGACAAGATTGTCGATATAAAGCGGCAGTATTCTCACCAAAGTTTCAATCTGAGCGATCAGGGTAGGACCGACAAGTAAACCGACTCCAGTTAAGCCAGCCACTAAAGTGAGATATACGCCAATGACTGCCAGCCAACGGGGAAACCGCCATCTTTCTGCTACGTTGACAATAGGAGCGATCGCGGCTGCTAAAACAACAGCTATCATCAAAGTTACTAATAAGCCTCGGAGTTGCCACAACAAAATTGCTAAAAAGATAGTGGCAACGAGGAGCAGCAAGTTAGATACAGACAACAAAGGACGATTTAGTTGCGATGCCATCGCGTACCATCACGGCTATCAATTACAGTGATTCCGCGAGCCTGTAGTTCGTCGCGAATGCGGTCTGATTCGGCAAAATTCTTTGCTTTTCTAGCAGCTTGCCTTTGTTCCAGCATAGCTTCAATTTCTGTATCGCTTAAACCGTCATTAGTCGTAGTGTCAGACTCTATTGTGGCGGTAAATCCTAAAACCTCAGCTAAAGTCACCAGGGTGTACCACTGACGTTGTAATTCCTCCGGTGGGGTTTCTGTCTTGCCTTGGTGTACCAATAGATTACCTTCCCGCGCCAATTCCTTCGCTAAAGGTTGCAGCACAGCCAATCCATTCGGAAAATTAAAGTCATCATTGACTGCTGCTTTAAATCTCTGTACTACTTCAGGGAGCAGGGAGCAGGGAGTAGAGAGCAGAGAGCGGCTAGAATTACTTCCTTGTCCTCCTTGTCCCCTTGTCTCCTTGTCCTCCTTGTTCCATCCGAGTTGCTCACCATATAGATGTCCAAACAACAATCCCTCTCTGAGGGTGTGCCAACCATTGGTAGCAGCCGCGATCGCATCGTCGGTAAAATCAATTGGTTTGCGGTAATGTGCTTGCAGGACGAATAACCTAACTGCCATCGGATCGGTGGGGCGATCGAGTAACTCGCGAATCGTGATAAAGTTGCCCAGGGATTTAGACATTTTTTCCCCGTT
>NZ_JBOFLP010000197.1:0-23588 GCF_051657925.1 Chroococcidiopsis sp. | reverse complement strand
GCCAGGGATGGATGGCTTTGAAGTGACTCGTCATCTCAGGATATTGCCAGAGTTAGCAGGTGTAGTGGCGATCGCGATCTCAGCTAGCGTGTTCGATTTCGATCGGCAGCAGAGTCAAGCAGTCGGTTGCGATGATTTTTTGCCGAAGCCAGTTCGCGAGACAGATTTATTAGAAAAATTAAGGATTCACTTAGGTTTGCAATGGATTTACGAGGAAGAATCAACAGTTCAAACTTTGGATAATTCCCCAATAAGTGAATTAGCAGCAGGAGCGATCGTTTCTCACTACTCCCTGCTCCCTGCTCCCCGCTCCCTGCTCCCTGACCCAAAAAGAGAATTAGCAGCAGGAGCGATCGTTCCTCCTCCAGCCGAGGAGATGGCAAAGTTGCTCGATTTGGCAATGAGGGGTGATATCCGGGGCATTTTAGAACAAGCCGCTAAAATTGAAGCATTAGATCGACGGTGGATGCCATTTGCACTGCATCTACGTCAACTCGCTAAAAGTTATAAAGAGAAACAAATTCTGGAGTTTGTGAAAAAACACTTAGAGATCTAGAGGCATGAATGAGCGTGGCTACTGCCGAACCAGGCACGATCCTAGTGGTCGATGATACTCCTACTAATTTGGAGATCCTTTTCGATTTCTTGACTAATTACGGCTTCAAAATTTTGATCGCTGAAGATGGTGAAAGCGCGCTCCAGAAAGCGGCATATGCCTCACCAGATCTGATCCTGTTAGATATTTTGATGCCAGGGATAGATGGTTTTGAAACTTGCAGCCGTCTCAAAGCCAGTGAATCAACGCGGGAGATTCCGGTAATTTTTATGACTGCCTTATCTGAAACAGCAGATAAAGTGAAAGGTTTGCAGGTGGGAGCAGTCGATTACGTGACTAAGCCATTACAGCATGAAGAGGTTTTGGCAAGGGTGCAGACGCATCTCCGGTTGCGATCGCTAACCAAGCAACTCCGAGCGCAAAACGTACAGTTAGAGCAGGAGATCGAGCAGCGCCAACGGCAGTATCAGCGATCGCAATTATTTGCTGAAGTCACGCTGAAAATTCGCCAATCTCTTCAGTTAGAGGACATACTACAAGCGGCGGCGATCGAAGTCCAGAAGATTCTGCAAGCGGATCGAGTTTTAATTTATCGCCTGCGATCGGATAGCACGGGTAGTGTAGTTGCTCAAGCAGTGCTACCTGGTTGGTTCTCAGTTCTGGGTCAGCAATTTGCTGCGGAAGTTTTTCCAGAAGATTGTCATCAGCTTTACTGTCAAGGGCGAATTCGCGGCATTGCCGATGTGGAACGAGAGGAAAACATTGCGCCTTGTTTAGTTGAATTTATGCGGCAATTCCAAGTTAAAGCAAAACTGGTCGTGCCGATTATTATTAAAGAAGAACTCTGGGGTCTCTTAATTGCCCATCAATGCAGTAGCCCGCGAGACTGGACTGATTTTGAGACAGAGTTGCTGGGACAGCTAGCCGATCAAATTGGTATTGCTATAACTCAAGCTCAACTTTTAGAACAAGAAACTCGCTACTCTCAGGAGCTAGCGCGATCGAATGCCGAACTGCAACAGTTTGCCTCGATCGCCTCTCACGATCTGCAAGAACCATTGCGCAAGATTCAAGCATTTGGCAACAGACTTCAAGAAAAATATGGCGAACTGCTGAGCGAACAGGGATGTGACTACATACAACGGATGCAAAATGCAGCCCAGAGAATGCAGATTTTAATTGATGATTTGCTCGTATTTTCACGAATTACAACTAGGGCGCAACCCTTCGTTGTCGTTAATCTTGCTAAGGTAGCAAAAGAGGTACTATTAGATTTAGAAGTGTTAATTCAACAAACTGAGGCGCAGGTGGAGTTGAGCGAGCTACCAACCATTCATGCCGACCCGTTACAAATGCGTCAGTTATTGCAAAATTTGATTGGCAACGCCCTCAAATTTGGGCGAAAAAACGAACCTCCTTGCGTGAAGATCTACAGTCAAATTATCGATAATCGAGAACAATTAACGGAGAATTTGCTAAATACTTATCTTTGTCAAATTACAGTTGAGGATAACGGTATTGGTTTTGACCAAAAGTATTGCGATCGCATTTTTCAAGTTTTTCAACGGTTGCACGGTCGCAGCGAGTACGAAGGCACGGGCATAGGTTTAGCGATTTGCCGTAAGATTGTCGAGCGACACGGTGGCAGTATTACAGCCGAAAGTACGCCAAGCCAAGGAGCAAAATTTATCGTGACGCTACCCATGCATCAGTCTCTAGACTAAGGGGGTTTTATTTGTGTGGCTGAGATATGCGATCGCTTTGATACTGGTCAGGATCGATGAGTTTTGTTTATCATTTTGATAAGAAACTCTATTTGTTTCGCGCCATCTTGTCACCTAAAGTAAAAACATCGTCCTTTCCGGCTAGTTTTTCCAATGGAACTTTCGAGCAAATCTGAATATGCACTGCTGGCGCTGTTAGAGTTGGCGAATGCTTATCAGAGCGCTCAGCTGCTCCAAATTCGGCAGATAGCAGCCAGACGAGATATACCAGAGCGTTATTTAGATCAACTGCTGGCAATATTGCGGCGAGGCGGACTGATTAAAGGTATCCGTGGAGCTAAGGGTGGTTACATCCTGGCACGAGAACCACGTCAAATTACGCTGCTAGATGCTTTGCGTTGTATCGAAGGATTAGACATCGTGCCTTCGGGAGAGAAGAACGCTCCCGAAGCGACAGAAAGAGGCGCGATTGAGGAAGTTTGGTACAATGCTGAGCAAGCGGCTAATGCGGTTTGGCAAAACTATACGCTCCAAGACTTGTGCGATCGCGTTGCCGCTCGTCGGCAGTTAGATTATATGTACTATATCTAGGCTGAGGAGCTAGTTTCCGTTTGGATTTTTGCCAAATTTAACTCTTGGTTTCGATATCGTACAACTGGCACATGGCAAGGAGTTCTTGTTTGAGGCGATCGCGCATACTCTGTGGTGATACAATGACGCAATCTTGCCGATAACGCAATACTTCTCGAATCAGCCAAAACTCGTTGACAACCCGTCGTACGACTTGACGCACATCGTCAATTGTATCGTCTTCTAAGACACTATCTCAAAACTGATTCGCCTAACATTGGCATAAGAAAGTTGTGTACTGGAACTAGACGGCTGCATTCTGTAAGACAAGATTTAAGCAACGACGAACGTCTACTTCCCAAGACTCAGTTGTAGGGGAAAAAATTAGTATGTACAGCATCACGCCACTCATAATGTCAAATACTAAAGCGGGATTGACATCAAGTTGAATTTCATTTCTTGCTTTTGCCCGTTCCAAGACAACCGCAAAAGCTTGTCGCCGAGGTTGTAAGTATTTTGTCCAGTAAATCTGAGCAAATCGAGAATTACTGGAAGCGCTACTCATAATCATGGCAACCGTTCGTCGCCCAAGCGGACTCAGAGTAATTTGTGCTGCGTTCTGGATGAGCGCGTCCATGTCACCCCATAAGGGTTGGGATATCTATTATCAAATTCCTGAAACTCATCAAGATCCACAACTCTATAAGAATCCAGAACAATTCGACCCTGACCGCTTCTCCCCAGAACGGGCTGAGGACAAACAAAAAGTTTTCAGTCACATTCCATTTGGTGGCGGAATTAGAGAATGCCTGGGTAAAGAGTTTGCCAGATTAGAAATGAAGATATTTGCCGCTCTGTTAGTGCGTCACTATCAATGGGAACTCCTGCCTCACCAAAATCTAGAACGGACGATATTACCTTTCTCACGTCCTCGTGATGGCTTGAAGGTGAAGTTTTGGCGGTACGAAGGCGATCGCGGCGAAAAAACGTGCTGATTTAGAACGATCGAGATTGAGATAGTGTTTTAATGGGCTTTAAGTCAGAAATTTTTTCGGTTTGAAATTTAATTGTCTCCCTATTAGGGATTGAAACACGATTAATTGCAGATACCAAGATAGCTAGATCGCGTTGAAATTTAATTGCCTCCCTATTAGGGATTGAAACCGCAATGAAACCAAAGGAAAAGACCACACCGTGCATGTTGAAATTTCAAGAGCTTCCTATTAGGAATTGACTTTTTTTTTGGAAGTGTTGGAATAAAATCGCCTGCTGCGCTATTGTTGAAATTTAATTGTCTCCCATTAGGGATCGAACCTAGTACAGACTGGACATTCTCAATGCACTACCGACGATTTGGCAAGACGAACCTCAATCTATCTGCATTTTCGTTAGGAACGATGCGCTATTTGGCTTCAGAGGAAAATGCCTATAAAACGATCGATCGCGCAGTTGCACTAGGAATCAATCACATTGAAACAGCTAGAGGCTATGGTAATAGCGAATTATATCTTGGTGCAGCACTCAAAAAAGGTTTGCCTGTCCCTCGTTCCCAGCTTCACATCACAACCAAAATTCCCCCTACGACAGATGCAGACTCGATGCATTGTCATATTAATGAGTCTTTAGAACGTATTGGAGTTGATTATTTAGATTGCTTGGGAATTCACGGAATCAACACTTGGGAACATCTCGATCTCGTACAACAACCAAATGGTTGTATGCAAGCAGTAAGGGAGGCTGTTGCTGATGGACGGATAAGACACGTTGGTTTTTCCACTCACGCATCTTTGGATGTGATATTAGCAGCGATCGCCACCGATCTGTTTGAATTTGTCAACCTACATTATTACTATTTTTTTCAACGTCATGCCCCAGCATTAGAACTCGCCCAGACTAAAGATATGGGTGTGTTTATTATTTCTCCTGCGGATAAGGGAGGACTCTTATACACTCCACCAGAGACACTGAAAGATTTGTGCCAGTCTTTTTCTCCATTAGAACTTAACTATCGCTTTTTACTGAGCGATCGCCGTATTACTACCCTCAGCATCGGTGCAGCTACCCCAGCAGAATTAAGCGTCCCTTTACAAGTTGCTGACTGTGACGCACCCTTAACTGATGCAGAAATTAAAGTATTACAGCGCTTAGAAACTCATGCTGCCACAACTTTAGCGAGCGATCGCTGTAGTCAATGCTACAAATGTCTGCCTTGTCCTGAAAAAATTAATATTCCCGAAGTTTTGCGCCTGCGAAATTTGACTATTGCTTACAATATGCAGGAGTACGGCAAATATCGCTATCAAATGTTTGAAAATGCCGGACACTGGTTTCCTGGCATGAAAGCAAATAAATGTACTCAATGCGGTGATTGTTTACCGCGCTGTCCCGAAAAATTAGATATTCCGCAATTATTATCTGATACTCACGATCGCTTGAATGGCTCTCCTAAACGTAGGTTATGGGGATGATTAGTAATTGGTAATTGGTAATTGGTAATTTTATGAGAGTTTTTCCACAAAATGAATGGCGATCGTTGCGCCAACCTCAGTTTTGGTTAATTGCGATCGCAGGTGGTATAGCGACTACTCATGCAAGTTTAATTTGGCGTAGTGATGCCGATCCAAATCAACTTATTCTCAGTCTTCTTTGTTGGTTCGCTGTGGCAACTTTGTTATGGGAGAAACGTCATAAATTAATTTTGCGAAGCGATATTTTTTCCAGCTTTATCGGCTTTAGTCTTCTCGGGTTTGTTCTCCTCAGAAGCTTATGGATGACTAGTTTCGACAATTTATTTCATTTTATTCCCTTTATCGCTGCTATAGGATTGGTTTTACTTGCTTCTGGAGCAAATAGATTACATCAATATTGGCAAGAGATACTCATTATCTTTGCTTTTTCGATTCCGGTAGAGCTGCTAATTAATCGAATTGGCATTCTAGCTCTATACACGGCGAATTTTGCGTCTTTGATTTTAACTTATCTAGGAGTAGAGTTTTATCGAGAGGGAGTCAACATTATTTTGGCTAATGGCAAAGCTGTAGAGGTAGCTGCTGGCTGTTCTGGTTGGGAAAGTATATTTCCCTTGTTAAAACTATCTGTATTGTTTTTAGTCATGTTTCCGACTAAAACAATTCAAAAAATCCTCATTCCTTTAGCCGCAGTTGCGATCGCCTTTGCTGTCAATGGAGTACGAGTCGCTATTCTAGCAATTTTACACGCTTACACAACCGAAGCTACATTTAAATACTGGCACGTCGGTACGGGTTCGCAAGTCTTTTTTCTAACTTCTACTTTATTATTTGGGGGATTCTGTTATCTAATTAATAAAAGATTACCTTCCGAACATTCAGACAAAAGAGAACTTTCTGAACTATGATTTTCTATATCTTGAATCCGGCGATTATCAGTCGCTGCTACACGAGACTTTACCCGCGCAGGCGGGTTAAAGAAAGTGATTTTTTCCCAGTCTGCGCAGGCGGACTTAGTTTGTATAGTTGCGATTTCTAATCGCCAAGGTGATATTTAAATTATGAAGCTTTGGCAGCGTTGGCGAACACCGCTATTAATTTTCACATTTGTCAATGTATTGTTTGTATCTAGTCGAGTGTTACTCGATTCAAACATTGGTAAGCGAAAAGTTACCCCTTTTACATTTCCTGCTACAGTGCCTCTTCCACAGTGGCAGCAAGTCGCAAGTCAACCGCTACCAGATCGAATTGTAGAACAAGAACCATATGGTATGGTAGCATTTCCAGGTAAACGCTATCAATACAAGCAAAACGACTTGTTACTCAATGTTGATGCACGCTATGAATTAAATACTGTAGGAGATGGACAACAAGCGATCGCAGACGAGCTTAATCTATCATTTTCACCCAATCGCTCTCCACTCCAAATTCGCCATAATCCACAATTAGGTTATTACGCAGTTTTCGTACACCAACAAAGAGCGTATTTAAATGCATGTATTAATTCTCGTGGTGGGAGTACTGTTACTCCTTCCCAATTTGATGCAAATCGCTTGCGCTACGATTTTCAATTTCAACGAATTGCATTCTGGTTATTGGGAAGACAAGAATTAAGAGATAACCGTTGCATTTGGACTCATTTAACTTTACCTTTAAAACAGCCTATGCCTGAAGCTTACTCTACTTTAGAGAAAGCTTGGTTTTCCTGGTATAAGTGGTGGAGTTCTCGCTTTCCTCCAATTTAACAGTTATCAGTTATCAGTTATCAGGTTGTAGGATGTGGGGTATAGGGTGTAGTGGGGAGAATTCGGAATGAATGCATGAATTTTGAATTTTGAATTGCTCCCCTGCTTCCTTGTCCCCCTTGTCCCCCTCTCCTTTGTCTCAAAGAAAATAGTACAACAGGTCATCTGTCTTGTGGCACAATCGCACAATCATCTCGAACCGTTATTTCGTTTAGCAGGTTATACTTTATTAATTTTATTTTTATTAGATCTGCTAGCAATTCTTATTCCTTTCAATTTTACTAATCCCGTGTGGGAGTTTCAGCTAGCAAATCAACTTGCAGAACGCGCACCCGTACCAATTTTAGGGCTAATTTTTGTTTTAATTGGAGAATCTCAATTTCGGCTCTTTAAATTTTTGTCCTGGCTCAGTTTGTCAGGAGGAATTTTATATTTTTTGCTCGTCCCAATATCGCTTAGCGCTATTGTCAGAATCGACCAACAAAATTCAGCTCAAATTGCTACAAGATCGGCACAAATTCAACAGTTAAAAGAACAGATAAATAAAGCACAAACATCAGCAGATATAGCAGCAATTTTAAGTCGCATTAATCCTCAAGCGACTCCGCCAGAAATAGGAAATCCAGAAGTAGTTAAACAACAATTGCTGGCTAGCTTATCTCAGAACGAGCGATCGCTTCAAGCCCAAGCAGCTAGCCGCGAAAATAATCTTGGAACGCAAATCAAAAATACAATCAAGATATGCTTGGGAGCGCTAATTTCTGGAACTTTTTTTCTGGTTATTTGGCAGAAAACCCGCAAGATTGTCAACCAAAGTCAATTGGGGTCGCAGTAGGTGCAAAATCAGTTATCAGTTGTCAGTTAACAGGGAGCAGGGAGCGCACGAGCAGGGAGCGCACGAGCAGGGAGCGCACGAGCAGGGAGCAATGACCAATGACCAATGACCAATGACAAATAACCAATTCTCGAAATCTACTTGCTAATAAAAAATATTTATGTTAACAAGGTCGAGATACAAGTTAAAGTAGCAGCCAGCAGCAAGGGTGATGAATTCATTCTGGAAATTGTCAGGAATTTTAGTGGGAATAAGCTTGGGGGCGATCGCGCCATTGCCAAACTCAAACTCCACGTTACAAATGGTTACAGCTCAGCCCTCTCAAGCTCTGCTAGAACTGGGTCTCATGCGATCGACAATTGACCAAAGCGATCGCGCGATCGCGCCGGATACCACATCTCAAGACACTGTATCTCAAGACACTGTGACAACTCCCAGTCTGTGGTGGGCAAAAGAGCAGTTTGGTGGAGACTTGCTGAGTCATTGGTTGGCTTATCCCGCTCAACAAAATGGCGATTCAGGACGCATCGACTTGCAAGTAAAACGGCAAAATTGGAATTCTTTAGACTATATTCAACAATACGAGTTCGTGCATCATTTTGGTACTGATGCTATGGATCGCGGCTACAATCTGAGAGTTTTCAACGAACAAAAGCAACTTCTAGCCACTTACACTTGTGACTTCAGTGCTATTCCGACTCAATGTCAGATCGATCTTGATGCCAACAGCAAATCGATGATTCGTGGCGGAAGTCAGTTTGGGATGATGCGATGATTTGTAATTGGTTGACAGTTGACGGTTGACAGTAAACGCTGCGCTACACTGCGTGAAGACAGTTGACAGTGAAGAAAGGGTGTGGGGTGTGGGGTGAATTCGGAATTCGGAATTAATCGATCGCTGGTCACTGGTCACTGCTCCCTGCTCCCTGCTCCCTGCTCCCTGCTCCCTACTCCCTATTTAGTAACACGCATGATTTCTCGCCCTATAGTTAGCAACCCTGTCACGCCTAAAGAGACAAAAAAGACGTAAGGATACCAGTATTGGTGAATTTGTTGCTGGTGGCTAAGTTGAGGATGAAGAGTGTAAATAAACAAGGTTAGTAAAGCGATCGCCAGTGCGCCAAAACCAACAAAACTCAAGCCAACTAAGATTCTGGCTGGCTGTAACTCCACATCGCTAATCGCATCGAGATCGATTTCTGCTAACACGCTTAACGAGTCTTCCGCAACCTCTGAAGCCGATTCGATTTTAGCTGCTAATGGCTGCGATACAACTGGGACGATCGCGGCTACAGCTTGACGGCGGATTAATCCTTCCGTATCTCGTAATATTTCTAAAGGTTTGCGATCGGTAATTTCAATCGATTCGCGATCGCTGACTTGATACCTGACTTTTCGTCTAATAGTTTGGTATTTCGGCTCGAAGTCCATAAGACACGCTGAAAACTAAGCTGAAAAATAAGTAGAGACATGACATGGCACGTCTCTACACTTTAGCTTTTAGACAGTGTTTTTTTGTAATTCCTCTAACCGTGCTAGAACTTCCGTGCTGTGAATAGCAGGATTTACCTTCACAAAAGTTTCGCGTAAAATCCCATCTGGGTCGATGAGAAAACTATGGCGCATCGAAACAACACCAATCCACGAACCGTATGCTTTACTCACTTCCCCTGTGGTATCTGCAAGCAAAGGGAATTTTAAACCTTCTGAATCGCAGAATTCAGCATGGGAATCTATAGAATCAGCACTCACTCCAATAATCTGAGCATTTTTGTCGATGTACTTGGGTAAGTCTTGCTGAAACCGCTTGGCTTCTAGGGTACAGCCTGCTGTAAAGTCCTTGGGATAAAAATAAAGTACGACCCACTGACCGCGCAAGTCGGAAAGGGAAACTTCTCCATCTCCCGTATTGGTAGGTAGGGTAAATTGTGGTGCGGGTTGGTTCACTGGTGGTAGTTTACCCCCAAGCGCTAAGGCTGGGGTAGCAAAATGACACCAAACCAAAATAGACAGGCAACACGCAAAAACAGAGGTTAAAAAAGTTCGACGAGATATCATGATGTCAACTGAAAGTCCAGTTAACATAAGTTTACATTAGTCGTCGCTGCGATCGGAATCCGCAGGTAAAGATGGTTCTATGTGAGATGCAGGTGGTGATTCTGGTTCTAATGTGATGCTCTCAATATATTGGCTATCGAGCAGAAAAGTACCGCGATCGAACCGGACGACCCAATACCCCCCAGGACGGCGATCTGTAACTATCCCTTCTTCCCTGAGGCGAATTGTATCGGGAGGGCGCAGCATCGGCATCGGCTCGGCAGTTTTAATGTAAGGCGGTAAGGCGACAACTCGGACTGTTTCGCCTATGGTGAATTCTTTTGTCATTAGCGAGTAGGGAGCAGGGAGCAGGGAGTAGGGAGCAGAGGAGCAAGGGAGTAGGGGAACAACTACCAATTACCCATTACCTATTACCGATTACCAAATCCATTATGGAACTTGCCAGATTTTTTGATGATAGTCTACCGCGTTAGCATAAGGATCTACAGGCGGGTGGTGATGGTCGTGGTGATGGTGATGGCTCTCGTGGGTGTGGCTATGAGAGTGCGTGTCACCTGCTACAGCTGCTAGGCGAAATTTGCACATCTCGCAATTCATCTGGACTTGACCTAAATGGGTTTCGATTTCTCTTTCTCTAAGAATGGTAAATAAAAGGGGATGCAGTCCTATTTCTGGCAAACAGGCGATTTCAATTTGGTGATATTTTTGTTGCTGTTGAGCTGCGACATCAAAAATCTTTTTAACTAGCGTACCCGTAAAGAGAAAGTGAGGTAAGATAACAATCCGTTTTGGCTGATAGAGTAAAGCACGTTGGAAACCTGCTTCTAAGCGCGGGTGCGTGATGCCGATAAAGCAGGTTTCTACAGTAGCATAGCCGCTACCTTCCCAGAGAATACGGGCGAGCTTGCAAGCGTCGCCATTAGCATCAGGATCGCTAGAACCGCGACCGACAAATAATAATACGGTATCTGCACGCTGAATTTGAGGATGGTCTATTTCTGCTAGACGCGATCGCCACAAATCGAGAATTCCAGGCGTAATCCCAAAATGCCGTCCGTAGTAAAATTTGAGCTGCGGATGTCTGGCTCTAGCGCGATCGAGTTCGTTAGTTACATCAAATTTGTTATGCCGTGCGGCAAACAGCAAAATTGGCAGCACGGAAATTTCTGTAAAACCCTTCTCTACGCATCGATCTACCCCTTCCTGAATTGTTGGTTCTGTCAATTCCAGAAAGCAGGGTAGAACTGGTCTAGAGGTATCTAAAGCTTGGTATGCAGAGGCAAAATCTAGTAAGCTTTGCCGTCCAGCTTCATCTCTAGTTCCATGACCGATCAGTAATAGAGGACGCTGTAGCGGCAGAGGTGGTAATTGCAAAGAAATATCTTCCAACGGAGTTAAATGGCGATCGCTAAGCATTGAGATTTTAGCTCCTTTCCCGTGCGACGCAGGAAATAGCGTGAGCGAATAACAGCACAGGCATTCTGGCTTACTATTCGTCATCGTTCATCAGTTATCAGTCATTTGCAGTTATAGCAACAAATGACAAGTGACAAATGACAAGTGACAAAATCGTTTACAGCTGCGGCACAGCCTCGGACTTACACCGATGTTTCCCTATGCTATTACAGTTCACTTGTGCCTAGATATCTTAACCGATTTGACCTACAACAAAAATACTGGGGGAGGGGTTGTCAGGGAGTAGGGAGTAGGGAGTAGAGGAGTAGAGGAGCAGAGGAGTAGAGAGTAGGGAGCAGTTCATTTTGACTTTTGAATTTTGACTTTTGACTTTCTTAGCGATCGCCTCTTCGTCCCTTCCAGCCTCGCTCTTGCCTCATTTGCTGCAGTTGTTGTTGCTGTTCTGGGGTTAATACTGCGTCAAACTGAGATTTGGCAGATTGACGAATTTGTTGCATTCTGGTTTTCTGCTCTGGAGTTAGGTTGAGAGAAGCTAACGCTTCGCGGCGGCGTTGTCTGCTTTCTCTAACGGTTTTGAGTTGTTCCAGCTGTGCTGGTGTCATGACTGCTTCGATTTGAGCGCGGGTGTTCCGGCGGATTTCGGCAATTTTATCTCTTTGTTCCTGAGTCAGCCCCAGTTTTTCAAATCGAGGTGGGACTTTATCTTGAGCTTGGGCGATTGTTTGTGACGCGGAAGTTGGCGATCCAGGTGCAATAGGTTCAGCTTGAGCTACTAGCGGTACGGTGGCAATACTCAAGGCGATCGCGCTGGCTAATACAGGAATATGTTTAAATTGTCTGGTGATGAATTGCATAGTAAGGCTCTCTGACGGTGCTGAGATTTGATATCACCATCATAAGAAGGGAAAAATCGCGATCGCCTGTGGAGAAAGTAACGAATGTAACTATGACTTTAGTCATGATGGTCATTGGTCATTGGTCATTGGTCATTGGTCATTAGTCATTTGTTGACTGACAACTGTTCGCTGCTCCCTGCTCCCTGCTCCCTGCTCCCTGCTCCCTGCTCCCTGCTCCCTGCTCCCTGCTCCCTGCTCCCTGCTCCCTGCTCCCTGACCATTGAGTGCAGTCCTGCGGTAGTCTAGATCGAGTGACTCAGATTTAAGCTATAAATGCTGCTTTAGTATGTCCTCTAACGCCTCATCCACGGTTTCCAGCCCTGCCCGCACGATTCGCATCGGTTCGCGCAAGAGCCAATTGGCTTTAGTTCAAACTTATTGGGTGCAAGAACAACTGCAAAAAGCTTTCCCAGATCGCACGTTTGAAGTCCACACTATGTCTACTCAAGGGGATAAAATTCTCGACGTTGCCCTTGCCAAGATTGGTGATAAAGGGTTGTTTACTAAAGAGTTAGAAGTGGGGATGCTCAATCAGGAAATCGATTTTGCCGTACATTCCCTGAAAGACTTGCCGACTCGCTTACCGGAAGGGTTGATGTTGGGAGCGGTCACAGAAAGAGAAAATCCGGCAGATGCTTTAGTATTACATTCTAAGTATAAAGATAAACAATTCGATACATTGCCAGAAGGAGCCGTCATCGGGACTTCCTCACTACGCCGACTGGCACAACTGCGCTATCACTTCCCCCACCTAGCATTTAAAGACGTGCGTGGTAACGTAATTACACGCCTGCAAAAACTCGATGCTGGAGAATATGATGCCCTAGTATTGGCAGTAGCGGGGCTGCAAAGGCTAGGGTTGGGCGATCGCGTCGATCGGGTCATTCCAGCAGAAATCTCCTTGCACGCTGTCGGACAGGGCGCTTTGGGAATAGAATGTCGTGAGGGTGACGAAGAAGTCTTATCTTTAATTAAGGCGATCGAAGACGTACCCACACGCGATCGCGCTCTTGCAGAACGTGCCTTTTTGCGAGAATTAGAAGGTGGCTGTCAAGTGCCTATTGGCGTTAACACTAGCCTGGAGGGAGACGTGCTAACTCTCACGGGTATAGTAGCTAGTTTAGACGGGCAAAGATTGGTTAAAGATACCGTAACTGGTGCGCCCACAGAGGCAGAAAAGCTTGGCATCGAATTAGCCCAACGCCTTCGTCAACAAGGAGCGCAAGAGATACTAGCCGAAATCTTCGCGCAAATTCAACGCGGACAGGTATTGTAGAGACGTTACGTGTAGAGACGTTACATGTCACGCCTCTACACAGAGCGACCTCTACCAATCTACTCACCACTCACTACTCACTAAACATGCGAATTTTGTTTGTAGCCGCAGAAGCAGCGCCAGTCGCCAAAGTTGGCGGAATGGGCGATGTCGTCGGAGCGTTGCCGAAAATTCTCAGAGAAATGGGGCATGACGTGCGAATTTTTCTGCCCTATTATGGCTTTCTGCCAGACAAAATGGAGATTCCCCAAGATCCAATCTGGTCTGGAGCTGCCATGTTTCAGGAATTTAAGGTTTACGAAGCCGTGCTGCCTGGAACGGATGTTCCCTTGTATTTATTCGAGCATCCAGCATTTGCACCCCGTCGCATTTATTCTGGGGAAGACGAACACTGGCGTTTCACCTTGTTTGCTAACGGCGCAGCAGAATTTTGCTGGAACTATTGGAAACCCGATATTATCCACTGTCACGATTGGCATACAGGGATGATTCCCGTTTGGATGCACCAATCTCCAGATATTACCAGCGTATTTACGATTCATAACTTGGCTTATCAAGGTCCCTGGCGTTGGTATTTAGAGAAGATTACGTGGTGTCCTTGGTACATGCAAGGACATAATACAATGGCAGCGGCGGTACAATTTGCCGATCGCGTTAATACAGTTTCTCCAACTTATGCCCAACAGATTCAGACGGCAGCTTATGGCGAAACTCTCGAAGGTTTAATGTCTTTTATTAGCGGTAAATTATGGGGTATTGTTAATGGCATTGATGTTGATGTCTACAATCCAGAAAACGATAAATATATTGCTAAAACTTTCACAACAGCAACCTTAGAACAGCGGAAGCCAAATAAAGTCGCCATTCAAGAAGAAGTGGGGTTAGAGGTTAACTCCAAAGCCTTTTTAGTGGGTATGGTGACGCGGTTGGTAGAACAGAAAGGAATTGATTTGGCAATCCAAATTTTGGATCGTTTTCTCTCGTATACCGATGCCCAAATTATTATTTTAGGCACGGGCGATCGCTATTATGAAACTCAATTGTGGCAGATGGCATCGCGTTTTCCCGGGCGGATGGCAACGTATTTACTCTACAATGATGCCCTTGCCCGTCGTATTTATGCTGGTAGCGATGCCTTCTTGATGCCAAGTCGATTTGAACCCTGCGGTATCAGTCAAATGATGGCGTTGCGTTACGGTTGCGTGCCGATTGTGCGTCGTACTGGCGGCTTAGTTGATACTGTTATTCATCACGACCCTGAAAATAATGCAGGTACGGGTTATTGTTTCGATCGCTACGAACCCTTAGACCTTTATACTTGTATGGTGCGTGCTTGGGAAGGTTTTCACTACAAACCAAATTGGCGAGCCTTACAACAGCGGGGAATGCAACAAGACTTCAGTTGGTATCAGTCGGCAAAAGAATACGTGAAAATGTATAACTCAATGTACGGCACTACTGAGGAAGTAGAAACACCCCAACTGCAAACAGAAGAATTAATTCCGAAATAGTTACCTAATGTAGGGGCGGGTTTACCCGAAATATTGACTCTCATCTGAAAATCTCAATAAACCCGCCCATCCGAATTAATTAACAAATTCTCCATTACCTAATCTTCCTTCTCCTGCTTTACCCCTCTACCTTCCATCGGAGTAACTAACACTTTATCTACTCGATTACCATCCATATCCATCACTTCAAACTGCAATAATTCCCATGCAAAATGATCTGCAGCTGAGGGAATGCGACCGAGATGAGTAATTACAAATCCGCCTAAAGTTTGATAACTGCCCCTGTGTTCTTTAGGAATTTCTTCAATATCAAAAATCTTAAAAAATTCATCTACAGATAACATCCCATCCAGCAACCAAGAACCATCTTCCCGCTGCACTGCCATCGGTTCCTCTAGATCGCCTGCGTTGGGGACATCACCCACAATTTCCACCATGATGTCATTCAGCGTCACCAATCCTTGAATCACGCCATATTCATCTACCACCAATGCCATGTGAATGCCCGTTTGCTTAAATAATTCTAGGATTTTTAATCCTCTGGTACTTTCGGGAACAAATATAGGTTGTCGCAATGATACGGTAAGGTCGAGGGCTTGACCGGACAAACAACGCTCTAACATATCCGTAACATGACTGATTCCCAGAACGTTATCTAAACCCTCTTGACAAACTGGAAAGCGGGAATGACAGCTATCGAGAATTTTTTGGCGATTTTCTTCAGGGGTATCCTCCAAGTCCAGCCAAACAATATCAGGACGGGGTGTCATTAAAGCACTAACGGGGCGATCGCCTAACCGAAATACCCGTTCTACCATATCCTGTTCGGCAGCTTCAAATGTTCCTGCTTCCGTCCCCTGTTCGATCAAAACGCGGATTTCTTCTTCTGTAACTTGGGGTTCTGACGAGGGCTGAATGCCTAACACTCGCAGTACCAAATCTGTCGATGCACTTAAAAGATGAACCACAGGCGAGGCGATCGCTGCTAATGTCCGCATTGGTACAGCCATGGTAGCAGCAATGCGTTCCGGATTATTTAATGCCAGCCTTTTTGGGACCAATTCGCCTAAAATTAGCGATAAATAGGTAATTCCCACAACCACAACGCCAAAACTGATTGCTTGTCTGTAGGGAGCAAGCATAGGGATGCGGTTTAGCGTGTTTGCTAAGGTATTGCTCAAGGTTGCTCCTCCAAAAGCACCTGCCAAGATGCCAATTAGAGTGATACCGATTTGTACTGTAGACAAAAATCGATTTGGGGCATCTGCCAGTTCTAAGGCAACACGGGCTTTAACATTCCCTTGACTTGCCAATTGTTGCAGTCTCACCTTGCGGGCTGAGACAATTGCCATTTCTGACATGGCAAATATGCCATTAGCAATCACGAGCAGGAAAATAATCAGAATTTCAACAGCAATGGAGGACATTAGTTTAATTTCTGCTACCTAGGATAGGCAGTGCTGAATGTTGGCTACCTATTATCCAGTATCGGAGATCTTTTCATCTCCAGTTTCTCGCTTCCAAGTCATGATGCAACAATTTTTCATAGAATCTCAATTGGATGGAGGGGCAGAATAAGCAACTATACTTAGGTAGGGAGCAGGGAGCAGGGAGCAGGGAGCAGTGACCAGTTATCAGTGACCAGTGACCAGTGACCAGTGACCAGTTATCAGTGAAGACAGTAGTTATGACTAACCACTCACTACACCCCACACCCTACACCCCACACCCCACACCCTTTCTTCACTGACAACTGATAACAACTACCGATTACCCTTCCCCCTATTGTTGTTTGCAATTTTAAAATGAAGAAATAGCATCTATCCCGTTGCAATTTTCCGTCTGCTGTAGCTAATAACTTATGGCTTTTTCTTCTATCGTGCGCGCCTTAGGGCGATCGCCACTGTCAACCGAACTCATATCTAAACTCAATCGCCAGCAGGTTTGTTCTCTCAATGGCGTTTCGCGCTTGCCTAAAGGATTGGTGGCTTCGGCTTTAGCACAAGCACAACAGCGTCACCTACTCGTTATCTGCGCCACTCTGGAAGAAGCCGGACGCTGGACAGCTCAACTCGAATCGATGGGTTGGGATCGAGTCCATTTTTACCCGACCTCAGAAGCATCGCCCTACGAACCCTTTGACCCCGAAACCGAAATGACTTGGGGACAGATGCAGGTGTTGGCAGATTTGATTGAGGAAACGGGAGGAATGAAGAGAGCTGAGGAAGCTGAGGGAGAAAAAACAATCCAAAATCCAAAATCTAAAATCCAAAATTCGCCCTCACTCCTCGCTCCTCGCTCCTCACCCCCGATCGCAGTTGTGGCGACAGAAAGAGCCTTACAACCCCACTTACCACCAGCAGACGTGTTTCAACCCTATTGTCTGACAATTAGTAAGGGGATGGAATTCGATCTAGGTGACTTTGGCGATCGCCTTGCGGCAATGGGTTACGATCGCGTACCCACGGTAGAAACTGAAGGACAATGGAGCAGGCGCGGCGATATTGTAGACGTATTTCCCGTCTCTTCCGAATTGCCCGTGCGTTTGGAGTGGTTTGGCGATGAAATCGAACAAATTCGCGAGTTCGACCCAGCGACTCAACGCAGTTCTGTGGGTGGCACGGCACTTGACAAAATATCACGAGTCGTGCTTACACCAACCAATTTTGCTCCCATCGTCAAAGCAGCACTAACGGAGGAACAAACAGAAATTGTTAAAACCTACCTTTCCCCAGAAGAACGAGAACTATTCGACGCAGGAAATGACCCAGAAGGTAGCCGCCGCTTTCTGGGTTTAGCTTTCCCCCAACCCGCATCCCTTCTTGACTATTTACCCAAAGATACAATTATCACCATTGACGAGTTAGAACTGTGTCAAGCGCACAGCGATCGCTGGGTGGAGAATGCAGAGGAACAGTGGCAACAATTAGGGAGCAGGGAGCAGGGAGCAGGGGAAGAAAGCAGAGGAGCAGAGGAGCAAAGGAGCAGGGGAGCAACTACCAACTACCAACTACCAACTACCAACTACCAACTACCAAAAGTCCATAGAACATTTGAAGACTCATTAGCAACAGCCCAAGGATTTCAGGAATTATATTTATCAGAATTGGCAATTGAAGAAAGCCCCTCACTCCTCGCTCCTCACTCCTCGCCCCTCAATCTTGCCAGTCGTTCGATTCCCGTCACTCCTCATGCGTTTGGGAAGTTAGCAGAGACAATTAGACAAGAACGCGATCGCGGTTTTTCGACTTGGCTGGTTTCGGCTCAACCATCCCGTTCTGTTGCCTTATTGCAGGAACACGATTGTCCCGCCCAATTTATCCCCAATCCTCGCGATTACCAGGCGATCGATAAATTACAAGCTCAGCGTACACCTGTGGCGTTGAAATATTCGGGGGTAGCAGAATTAGAAGGTTTTATTCTCCCCACGTTTCGTTTGATGGTGGTGACTGACCGCGAATTCTACGGTCAGCATAGCCTCGCTACCCCTAGTTATATCCGCAAACGCCGCCGCGCCGCCTCGAAGCAAGTCGATCCGAATAAGTTGCGTCCTGGGGATTTTGTCGTTCACAGAAATCACGGGATCGGTAAGTTTCTGCGGCTGGAAAGTCTGACGATCGATCGCGAAACGCGAGAATATTTAGTCGTGCAATATGCCGATGGTTTGTTGCGCGTTGCTGCCGATCAACTCGGTTCGTTATCAAGGTTTCGCGCCACCGATAGCAAGCCGCCAGAACTGAATAAAATGTCGAGTAAGGCGTGGGCAAATACAAAAAATCGCGCCAGAAAAGCAATCAAAAAACTGGCGGTGGATCTGCTGCAATTATATGCTCAGCGATCGCAGCAATCGGGTTATGCTTACCCAATTGATTCTCCTTGGCAGGTAGAATTAGAAGATTCTTTCCCCTATCAACCGACAACAGACCAACTCAAAGCGACTCAAGATGTCAAGCGCGACATGGAAAGCGATCGCCCGATGGATCGTTTAGTCTGTGGCGATGTGGGTTTTGGTAAGACTGAAGTAGCAATTCGCGCTGTTTTTAAAGCTGTCACAGCAGGTAAGCAAGTTGCTTTGCTTGCCCCTACCACTATTTTGACGCAACAGCACTATCACACGTTAAAAGAACGCTTTGCCCCTTATCCGGTAAATGTCGGCTTACTCAACCGCTTTCGGAGTGCCGAGGAACGCAAAGATCTACTCAAGCGATTGGCGACAGGTGAATTAGATATTGTTGTCGGGACGCACCAACTATTAGGTAAAGGTGTCAGCTTCCGCGATTTGGGACTATTGGTAATCGACGAAGAACAAAGATTTGGGGTGAACCAGAAAGAAAAAATTAA
The DNA here is from genome assembly GCF_051657925.1 of Chroococcidiopsis sp. NCBI lineage: Bacteria > Bacillati > Cyanobacteriota > Cyanophyceae > Chroococcidiopsidales > Chroococcidiopsidaceae > Chroococcidiopsis > Chroococcidiopsis sp. The sequence continues at coordinate 4,192 of NZ_JBOFLP010000197.1, read as the reverse complement.
AGCCTTGAAAACTCAATTAGACGTACTAACTCTTTCTGCGACTCCCATTCCCCGCACCTTGTATATGTCATTGTCGGGAATTCGGGAAATGAGTTTGATTACTACGCCGCCTCCCTCCCGCCGACCGATCAAAACTCACCTCGCACCTTACGATACTGAATCAATTCGTAGCGCCATTCGTCAAGAACTCGATCGCGGCGGACAAGTTTTTTATGTCGTTCCGCGTGTGGAAGGAATTGAAGAGACAGCAGCGACTTTAAGAGAAATTGTTGGCGGGGCGAGAATTGCAGTTGGACACGGACAATTAGATGAAAACCAATTAGAATCAACGATGCTTTCCTTTAGCAATGGGGAAGCCGATATTTTGGTTTGCACGACAATTATTGAATCGGGCTTAGATATCCCGCGTGTGAATACAATTCTAATCGAAGATGCTCATCGCTTCGGTTTATCCCAACTCTACCAGTTGCGGGGGCGTGTCGGACGGGCGGGAATTCAGGCTCATGCCTGGTTATTTTATCCTAAACAACGGGCGCTATCCGATACAGCAAGGCAGCGTTTGCGGGCAATTCAAGAATTCACCCAACTCGGTTCTGGCTATCACTTGGCAATGCGCGATATGGAAATTCGCGGTGTGGGAAATTTGTTAGGCGTAGAACAATCCGGTCAAATGGATGCAATTGGTTTCGATCTGTATATGGAAATGTTAGAAGAAGCCTTGCGCGAAATTCGCGGTCAGGAAATTCCCCAAGTGGAAGATACGCAAATCGATTTGAATTTGACGGCGTTTATTCCCACAGATTACATTACCGATTTAGACCAGAAGATGAGTGCATATCGGGCTGTAGCAGCGGCGAAAACCAAGGAAGAATTAATCCAACTTGCCGCAGATTGGAGCGATCGCTACGGGGCAATTCCCACGGGTGCAACTCAATTATTGCGCGTCATGGAATTAAAGCAACTAGCGAAAAAATTAGGATTTAGCCGCATCAAACCCGAAGGTAAACAGCACGTAGTCTTAGAAACTGCGATGGAAGAACCAGCTTGGAATTTGATGATTGCCAACTTACCCGATAGTTTGCGATCGCGCTTTGTTTACTCGCCTGGTAAAGTCACCGTGCGCGGTTTAGCAGTCCTCAAAACCGAACAACAATTGCAAACTTTAATTGATGCTTTGAGCAAGATGCAAGGTGCAGTTCCAGAAACGGTAATGGTTTAATGGGTAATTGGTAATGGGTCATTTGTAGGGGCGGGTTTATTGCTTGATTCTGGCATGTACGAAGATCTAGATGAAAAACCCGCCCTACGCTTTGATTTCCCCCACCTAAATTGTCATACGTGCATATTGGTTAGTAACCCACTGTATAAAGATATCGAATGGTTTTAGAGTAGGGGAATTTCTTATCTGTACTTTGGCAAGCGATAACTTCGTTCAGCTTCGCTAACGCAGTATTTAGACACGATTTCAGTATTTTTACTTACAAAATATGGCTCGAAGAAAATTTAGTATTCTTTGAGACAATTTTGCCATTTTGTTAATAAAGTGAAACTTTTTGTAATGAAGTTAACAGCAGTTTGAAAAATCCAAATTATACTATAAATATGGATTGTTTCTACGAGCAAATACACTCGGGGATCGAAAATAAAGGATTAGTTTTCTATGCAAAAAGTACTAAATTCAAAAAAATTAGGCTACGACTTATTATTTACATTACAAAAGGCAAATTTCATCAACTTAGAAGAGTTGCAGCGCTTTTTCCAAGATTTGCCAGTAGATCCATACATTAAGGGTAACTATCGCCGCCGCCGTTTATCCCGTTTTAGCATAACAGAGGGAAAAGTGGTGAAATTACCTCACGGTCGCTTATTTCAAAGCAAAGAATATAATCCTGTAGTAGGAGATATTCAAAGAGAGTTTCATGAAATTGATGATGCTCTGGTAGTGCATGAAGATTTTACAAGATTGCTGTTTGCTTTTAATGATGCTTGTAAATTGTATTCTGACTCTCGGGAAATTGGCGTACATCAAATTAGAACGACTTGTTCTGCAACCAATTTTGGTAATCCAGCACCAGAGGGAATTCATCGAGACGGGACAGATCTGATTGCGATCTTTTCTATCGGACGTAATAACGTCCAAGGTGGAGAGACGCACTTATACAGATCTAAAAAGGAAAGTCCTGTGTTTAATAAAACCCTCAACCCTGGAGAACTTTTGCTACTTAACGATCGCGAATTTTTCCATTACACGACTCCCGTTAAACCTCTCAATGATGAGACAGATGGAACGAGGGACGTGTTTGTATTAACTTGTCCGAGTCTGCTGTCGTAGTCGTTGTCACTTGTAGGGGCGCACAGATGTGCGCCCTTAATTGTTAAGTAAAATTGTCGTTGCTAATATCGATAAGAATTACAACAGGCGATCGCAGATTGCTAGGAGCCAGATTGCGAGAGTGTTAATCTAAGCTTGGCAAACATCCAAGCAGATAGAAAAACTTCGCGTGGACATTTTATTAGTAGAAGATGACCAACCTATAAGGGTAGTTTTGGCGGAGGTGCTTTCTAGCCAGCAATATGTTGTGGATGTGGCAACCGATGGAGAAACGGGACTGAAATTAGCACGAGCCAAAGTTTACGATCTGCTGCTGTTAGATGTGATGCTGCCTAAGCTGAATGGGATCGGTTTGTGCAAACTTCTGCGAGCTGAAGGATATCAAAATCCGATCCTACTGCTGACGGGGAAAGATAGCAGTGGCGATCGCGTGGCAGGATTAGACGCAGGGGCAGATGATTACGTCGTTAAACCCTTTGATATACCGGAACTATTAGCGCGAGTGCGGGCATTAACCAGGCGGGGTAACTCAGCGCCATCGAGCGTGACAACCTGGGAGAACGTGCAACTAGATGCGGTTAACAGCGAAGTGAGTTGTAACGGACAACGCCTCAACCTCACGCCCAAAGAATTCTGCTTGCTAGAACTTTTTTTTGGCAACCCCAAGCGAGTCTTCAGCCGTAGTGCTATCCTCGATCGGTTATGGGATGTTGCCGAGTCCCCAGGGGAAGAAACAGTCAGCACCCACATCAAATGTCTGCGGCAAAAATTGAAAGCTGCCGGTGCAACAGACCCGATTGAAACAGTTCACGGTTTGGGATATCGGTTGAGACAAGCTAGTGAGGGAGCAGGAAGCAGGGAGCAGGGAAGCGGGCAGAGGGCGAGGTTTCCTCGCCATCGGAGCCGCGTAGCAGGGAAGCGGGCAGAGGGCGAGGTTTCCTCGCCATCGGAGCCGCGTAGCAGGGAGCAGAGGAGCAGGGGAGCAACTACCAATTACCCATTACCAATTACCAAAGGCGCACAGTCGAGAACTGCTAAAGTCTGGGAAAAGCATAAGGATAAGATTGTGGCACAAGTGGCTGTGTTGGGGCAAGCAGCACGAGCATTGGTGCAAAATGAGCTAACGCCTCAACTACGACAACAGGCTCACGCTGAGGCTCATAAATTGGCTGGTTCTTTGGGAATTTTTGGGTTAATGGCAGGACCTCACTTAGCGCGGGAATTAGAACTATTGCTGCACCCAGATATAGTGCTAGAAACAGCCCAAAATCAACAGATCGTAATACTGGCACAATTGTTGCAACAGGAATTGATAAATCCTGCCGTGCTAACAGCCACGGTAATAGAACCTCAATCCGCCGCCCATGTACCGCTGATCTTGATTGTCGATGACGATCTGATGCTAGCAGAGCGGGTAAGAGTAGAGGCGATCGCCTGGGGAATGCGAGTTGAAGTGGCGACAGATATTGATGTTGCCAGACAAACGATCGCTCAGACTCCACCAGATGCCGTTCTGCTCGATCTCAACTTTCCCAGCGCTCAAGAAGATGGGATAACGCTGCTGCGGGAGTTAGCCAACCGCTTTCCTACGATTCCCGCGATCGCATTTACGGGAAGAGAAAGCCTAGCAGATCGAGTCGCCGTGGCTCAACTGGGTGGATGTGCTTTTCTACATAAACCATTACCGACTTACGAAATTCTCAAAGCGGTAACAGAAGCACTCAAACCGCAACGCCAGAACAGGGGAAATCGCGTCATGCTGGTGGACGACGACCCAGTTATCCTAGAAACGCTCTCCGAGCAACTCCACGATTTAGGGATGGAAGTTACGAGTTTGAAAAACCCTAAACAATTCTGGCA